>JACPYM010000054.1 GCA_016196035.1 Acidobacteriota bacterium
GCGTTTGGGCGATGCGGTTGGCGCCCTCGCCATTGCTCAGGAGCAAGCGCCAGATGCCGTTGTTCGCGCGCAACACGAAGTCGCTCTTGCCGTCCCCATTGTAATCGGCCATTTGCGCCTGAGCCGCAAAAGCCCCGAAGCCGATCACCAGCGTGTAGCTCCTTGAACCCGTACACGCGCCCTGCGTCGCACTGATCGTGAAGCTGTAGCTCCCCGCCGCCGCCGGATAGCCGAACAGCAAAGCTGCGCTGCTGAAAAAGCTCACCCCCGGCGGCAGGCTGCCCGCTGTCAGCGCGTAGCTGTAACTCCCCGCAGGTGTGGCGGTGACCGCATTGTTGTAAAGCCGCCCGACACTGCCGTTGGGCAGATCGGGCAACGTGATCGTCGGGCAAGTGCCGCTGCCAATCGTAATCGAGTAAGACTTGTTGCCCGTGCAACTGCCAAACCCGGTGGCCGCCACCGTAAAGTTCGCGGTGCCATTCGTGGTTGGCGTCCCGCTCAGCACACCCGTCGCCGCATTCAGCGACAAGCCGGCCGGCAACGCGCCGCTCGTCACGGCATAGGTGTAACTGCCGCCCGCCGGACTGGCGGAGAAAGTTTGGCTGTAAGCCGTGCCGATTGCGCCATTCGGCAAACTGGCGGGCGCCAGCGTGACCGTCGGACAGTTGATGGTCAACGCATAGGTTTGCGTCGAAAGGCAACCGTTGGGGGTTTGCACTTTGACAATGAACGTCGCAGTGCCCGTCACCGTCGGCAGGCCGCTGATGACACCCGTCGTCGAACTCAAGAGCAACCCGCTCGGCAGATTCCCTTGCGCCAGCGAGAAGGTGTAGTTGCCGGGCGGTGTAACAGTCAGTGTTTGCGTGTAAGGGATGCCCGCGTTCCCCGCAGGTAAGGGCGAGCTTGTCGTGAAGGTCACGCCTGTACAGCCGATGGTCACAGTGTAACTGCGGCTGCCCGCACAAGTGCCGGCGGCGGCTCTGATCGTGAAGGTGAAAGTACCTGTGGTGGTCGGCGTGCCCGTGATCGCGCCGGTCGCCGCATTGAGCGTCAAACCGCCCGGCAGCGCGCCGCTGCTCACCGTGTAGCCGTAGCTGCCCGCCGGCGCAGCCGCAACCGTCTGACTGTATGCCGCCCCGACAGTTCCGTTCGGCAACGTGGCCGGATCAAGCGTGATCGGCGTGCAATCAACTATCAATACGTAATCCCGGAATCCGCTACAGGCGCCAAAGCCCGTCGCCGTGACGCGAAAATTGAACGTCCCGCCCTGCGCCGGCGCGCCGCTCAGCAAACCGCCAGCGCTGAGCGTCAACCCCGCTGGCAACGCCCCCGTGGTCACCGCAAAGGAATAACTCGCGCCCGTCGGTGCCCCGCTCAGCGCTTGATTGTAAGCCGTATTGACGGTGGCGTTCGGCAACGTCGCCGGATTCACCGTGATGGTCGGACAGGTGATTGCCAGTGTGTATTCGCGCGCCCCTGTGCAACTGCCAAAGCCTGTTGCCGTAGCGGTGAACGTGAAACTGCCGCTGGTCGTCGGCGTGCCGGTCAACGCGCCACTTGCTGCCAGCGACAAGCCCGGCGGCAAGCTGCCTCCGGTGACGGCGAATGTGTAACTGCCTCCGGCTGGTGAGGCCGTCAGCGTTTGGTTATAAGCCACGCTGGCCGTGCCGCCCGGCAACGCCGACAGCGTAATGGCTGGGCAGGTCGTCGTCAGTCTGTATTGACGGCTGCCCGTGCAATTGCCCCAGCCCGTCGCCGTCACCGTAAAGGTGAAGACACCGACCAAGTTCGTTGTCCCGCTGAGCACGCCGTTGGTGTTGAGCGTTAAACCGGTCGGCAACGCGCCCGCTGTCACGGCGTAACTGTACGTCGTACCGGCCGGCAACGCCGAGATCGTTTGGCTATACGCCACGCCTGCCTGTCCGCTCAGGTCGGTCGGTTGCGCAGCGCTGGTGGGATTGAGCGTGATCGCCGGGCAGGCAATGACCAGCGTGTAATTCGCCGTGCCCATACAGTTGTTGGCGTCGGTGGCCTTGACCGTCAGCGGGAACGTTCCGGCTTGGGTCGGCGTACCGCTCAAGCTGCCGTTTGCCGCGAGCGTCAAGCCTGGCGGCAATGTGCTCACGGTTGAAAACGTGGTCGCGCCGATGCCGCCCGCTTGCGTAAACGTCTGACTGAACGCCACGCTCGCCGTACCCGTCGTCACGGCGGGCGGCGTCACGGTGATCGTCGGGCAATTGATCGTCAACGTGTAATTCGACGAACCCGCGCAACCGCCGCTGCTGTTGGCCGCGACGGTGATGACGAACACGCCGGTTTGCGTCGGCGTCCCCGACAGCAGGCCGCCGGAAGACAGCGTCAGGCCAGCCGGCAACGGCGAACTCGTGGTGAAAGTCGAACCCGGCGTGCCGCCCGTTTGCGTGAAGGTCTGGCTGAACGCCGCGCCCGCCGTGCCCGTGTTGATGCCGGGCAGGTTCACGGTGATCGTCGGGCAACCGAAAGACAGCGTGTAATTGGTCATCCCCGTACAACCGTTCGAGTCGGTCACTTTGATCGTGAGCGGAAATGAACCGGTTTGCGTGGTCGTGCCGGCAAGCAAGCCACTCGCATTGAGCGTGATGCCAGTCGGCAAGGCGCTCGCGGTTGAGAACGTCACCGCGCCGATGCCGCCCGCTTGCGTGAATTGCTGGCTATACCCGACGCCGGGATTGCCACTCGCAATCGAAACCGGCCCAACCGTAAGCGCCTGGCAATTGACGTTGAGGCGAATGGTGAAATCCGTCATCGAGCCGCAATTGTCCGTCGCGCGGATGGTGATGTCGTGCGCACCCATCGGCCCGGCGGCGGTGATGGAAACGACGCCTGACGTATTGACCGCCGGCGCGTTGTTCAAGGCAGGCGAGACGCTTTGCACAGAGTACGACACGCTGCCGTTGTCGGTCGCGGCAGTGGGCGTGATCGTCAGCGCATTGCCTGCCGTCACCGCTTGCGGCGTGATGTAGTTCAACACCGGCGCACTGTTCGCCGTCACTGTGACGTTGAGCGTCGCCGTTGTCATCGCGTTGCTGTTGTCGGTGACGAGCAGCGTGAAGCTCGCATTGGTCGCCGTACAAGTCGCCACAATGTCCGCCGTGATGGTGCCGCTCGTGTTGACGAGGTTCGAGACCGTCACGCCATTGACGGTCGCCGTGCCGTTGCCATTGACCTTGACGGGCAGCGAACCCGCGCTTTGATCAATGTCGCTGACCGTCGCGATGGTCGAGTTCGAGACCGGACTGCCCTGCTGCCGTGCGTTAGCGACCGCATTGATCGTGGGCGCGGTGTTGACCGTCAGCGTGAAGCTCTGCTGCACCGTCGCATTGCAATTGTCCGTCACCGTCACCGTGATCGTGTACGTCCCCGATGGCCCGGCGTTCATAACCGTCAACGCCCCGGTTGCCGTGTTGCCGGTGAATGTGCCGGTGAACGTATTTGGTGAAGCCGTCGCCGTCACGCTTTGAATTGAGCCGTTGTCCAGTGGCGCGGCATTCGGCGTCACTGTCACGGTGCCGCCCACCGCGACGCCCGTGTTGGCATACGTCCCGACGCTCGGCGGAGTATTGGACGTGACCGTGACGATGAAATTGGCCGTCGCCATTGCGCCGTTGCCGTCCGTCGCCGTCAGCACGACCGTGTTGTTGCCCGGCGTGGCATTGCACAAAGCTGTAACTGTCGCCGTGACGGTGCCGCCGCTGTTGTTGATGCTCGTCACCGTGATGCCTGTCGGCACAGTCGTTGGGATGACGGTGACGCTGCCCGCCGCCGTGAGGTCATCGCTGACGATGGCAATCGTCGCCGTGCTGCCCGCCGTGCCTTGTTGGCGCGTGACGGTTGCGCCTGCGGAGATCGTCGGCGGCAGGTTTGCGCCTGTGCCTTGAAGCGAGAAGTTATACGGGCCTTCGTCGCAATCGTCGTTTTCAATCGTGACGGTCGCCGTGCGTGTGCCGACGCCGCTCGGATCGAAGATGATGGTGAAAGTCGTCGTGCCATTGGTCACGGCGACCGGCGAGGTCGGTTGCACGCTGACCGTGAAGTCGCTGGCGTGCGTGCCGCTGATGGCGACTTTTGGTGTACCGCTGAGCAGCAGTTGCCGCGTGCCGGTGTTGGCAATCGTGAAGGTGTGCGTGACGCTGCCGCTCGCCACGTTCGCGCTGCCGAAATCGGTATCGTCCGTCGCGCTGGGCGTGCTGTCGCCGTCCGCGATGGAAGTGCTGTTGCCACGCACGTCAATTTCCGGCGCCAGGAAGACCGCGCAGGTCGTGCCCGTCGTCACGCCGCCCGGCGTCACCCAATTCGAAGTCGCGCCGCTGAGCGCGAAGTTGTTGAGCGTGCCGGTGAATCCGTTGGGGCCGGAGTCGGTGAGCGTATTGATGCCGGTGTTGGTGGTGCCCGCGAGACCCTGGTTGAATTTGTAGTACGCGACCAGACCGGTCTCATTGGTCATCAGTTCGCAGTTCATGTGCGCCTGAATTTCGTCCTGACAGAGAGCCCGGTTCCAGAGGCGGAATTCGTCCATCTGGCCCTGGAAAAAGTAGGGATCAAACCCGAGGCCGAGCAGCAGCGCGGAGGTGCTGGCAGAGAGAGCGCCGGTCGCCGCGTGCGAGTCTACCAGGACGCCATCCACATACAGCTTGGTGCTGCTGCCATCGTAGGTGCCAGCGAGATGATGCCAGGCGCCAGCGGTCAAAGGGGTCGAACTTTGAACGGCTCCATAAACAGAAATCTGCCATCTGGGATACAGATTGCCGCCCACAATCAACTGGCAGCTTTCGTTGTCGGCCACGCGGGCAAAAGCGCCGCTGCCCGTTTGCGGTCGCACCCATGCCTCCATCGTGATGGCATTACTGGGGTGCAAGGCCGCCGCATACGGAACCGACACATAATCATTCGCGCCATCGAAATCCAATGCCGCGCCCAGCGCCGACCCATTGCTCGTGACCGGCGCGCCGCAGCCCGCCGTTGGTGTATTCAACGCCGTGCAAGTCGCCGGGTCGGGCGCATTCGCCCCGCTCGTCGGATCAACCGAAACCTTGTTCGTCACGCTGCCCGTCGCCGTCGGACACACGACGACGCTGAGCGTGCTGGTGCCAGTGGTCGCCGCAATCGTCCCGCTGAAATTGCAAGTGATCGTGCCGACGTTCGGATTGCCCGAAGACGGCGTACACGTCCAGCCCGAACCCGACGCGCTGATGAGCTTCATCCCAGCGGGGATGGCGTCTTTGACTTGCGCAGTTGTGGCCGCCGCGCCGCCGCTGTTGCTGACGGTGATCGTGTAGGTCGAGTTTTGCCCGACCACCAACGCGGGCGCAGGCTGACTCTTGCTGACCGACAGCACAGGCACCGCCGCCACGACGATGTTGAACGTGGTGTTGGCCGAAAGCATCGGCGAGCCATCATCCGTCGCCGTAACCTTGACCATCAACGTGCCCGCATCGGCGTTTGTCGGCGTGCCGGAAAAGGTGCGCGTGCCCGGCGTAAAGGTCAGCCACGCGGGCAGCGCGCTGCCGTCTGATTTCGTCGCGGTGTAAGTGAACGTCGTCGGCACATCCACATCGGCAAACGTATTTGCCGCAAAGGTGAAATTGAACGCGCTGTTGGCCGTGGCGTTCTGATTCGGAATCGTGTTGGCGACGGTGGGCGCTTCGTTGACGTTGGTGATGTAAACCGTGAGCGGCGTTTCGTAAGTCAGGCCGCCAGCGTCGGTGACTTTGACGCGGATGCTGCACGTGGGCTTGGTTTCATAATCATAAACCGCGTTCGATTTCAGTGTATTGCCCACGATAGTGAAACTGTTGTTGTCGGTGCTGCCTGTGCCGGTCACGAGCGCGAAAGTGAACGTATCGCCCGGATCAGGATCAGTCGCCGTGAGCGTGCCGACGGTCGTATTCACAGCGGAATTCTCAGCGATGCTGAGCGTCGTGCCCACCGGTATGGCCGACATGCGCAACCGATCCATCACGACGCCGCTGCCGCCAAAGGTGTAGGTGAACAGGTTTGCCATATTGCTGACGACGTTCCCGGTCTGCGTGCCGCGTCCGGTGACTTGCGTCGCGCCGCTGCCGATGCTGGCGGCGTTGAGATCGGCGGCCAACAAGCCGCCTGGCGCAAAGTTGTCATATTGCGCAGCGGTCAGAATCCAGACGGTGATGGACGAATTGGCATACGCAAAGCGGTACATATACGTCGTGTTCGGATCAAGCGCGCTGGGCGTCAGGTTGACGAAGCTCGCTCCGCCTTGCAACGCCACGACCGGCACCGTGCCGCCATTGCTGTCGTTGCTCGGCGCGAGCGCGATGGTGTACGCCTGATTATTGGAGCCGCCAAGGCCGAACATTTGCACTGGCCCCGCAACCGGACGGCGAAACAGGAAATCACCCGTAATCGGCCCTGCCGCCAGCAGGTTCGCGCTGAAGTTGCGGCTGCCGGAACCGCCATTCCAAGCGCCGCCCACCGTGTCCAGATTGCTGAAGCTCAGACTTGTCGGCGTATAGCTGCCACTGCTCCAAGCCGTCGAGAAGCCCGTGCCGCCATTACCGGAGAGCGTCCCGGCACTGTTGCCGTAGTTGAAATCTTCGGTGATGAGCAATGGCCCATTGATCGCCGTCGGGGCGGAATTCATGCCCGTGCCTTGAATGGCGAAGTCATAAGGATTGCGTGGGCAATCGTCATTGGCGATATTGATGGTCGCCGTGCGCACACTTACGGCGCTGGGATCGAAGGTGACGGTGAACGTCGTCGAGCCGTTGATCGCGATGGTCGCCGGGAAGGTGGGCAAACCGCCCAGTGTGAACTCGGCGGCATTGGTCCCGCTCACGGTGATGCCGGTGACGGTCAGTGACGCCGTGCCGTTGTTTTCAATGGTGAAGGTGCGCGTGATCGCGCCGTTCGTATAACTGACGCTGCCAAAATCAGTGTGATCCGCCGTGTCCGGCATCGTATCGCCATCCGTGATGGAAACGCTGTTGCCTTTGACGTTCGCCAGCGGTGCGCCCGGCGGTGTGCCGCCCGGCGTGAAAATGAAGTTGGGGCCGAAGCAGGATTTCTCCGCCAGTCCCGTGGCCGTCGCGTCCAGGCTGGGATACGTCAGCGAAGCCACGCCATTGTTGATCTTGCCGCGCACAAACGTGACGATTGGATCAGTCGCCACGGTTGTCACAGCGTGTAGAAAGGCATCATTGCCGCCGCCATTGAAGACCACGGCGCCGATGCGATAGGTGCCCGCACCCAGCACGATGGGCGTGATCGCCACATAACGATAGCCGTTGGTCAACGTGGCGGTTGTGCTTGATGCCACGGTGCCAGAAGCCAGCAGCGTGCCGCACAAATTGAAGATGCCGACATTGTGTGCCGTCGCCAGTCCGTCATTGCCTACGTCGTAAAAGCCCAGGCTACTGACCGTGATGGCTTGGTTGGTGGTGAATTCATAACCAACGGTGAAGCCTTGATTGTTAAAGACGAACGGCGAACCACCCGTGAGTGCAGTCACGGCGGCCTGTACCGATGTGGTGAACATCAGGTCGCTGCCATTGCGGCTGCCGACGCTGTTCGTGCCGGTGACGCGGAAGTGATAGGTCGTCCCCTGCATCAAGCCGGTCAGATTCGCGCTGACGGTTTGACCGGTCGTGCCGTTGTTCGGTGACAAGGTAATACTGGCCGTACTGCCGTAACTGGTGTTCAAGCCGTATTCAAATTGCGCCGTCGTCACCGCGCCGCCGGGATTGACGGTGGCATTGAGCGTCGCGGTCGTGGACATCACGCTCGTCGCGGCGCTGGTGGTCACGCCCGGCGGTTCGTTGATGGGCGTGCCCACGGTGCTTGCGCCGAAGGTGAGGTTGTCGTAGCTGGGCCCGCCGCTGAATTTCGCAAGGCGCACGGATTTGGCCGTACCGGTGAAGGTCACGCTGCCAGTGATGTTGCCATTCAGATTGTAGCTTTGACTCGCCAATTGCGTGCCAGTGGCGTTCTCACCATCAAAAATGGCGATATTGAAGCCGATGGCGACGTTGATGGCATCAACCGCAAAACCAGTCGTAAAGCCGTTGGGTACGCTGATGACTGGATTACTGTTGCCGTCGAGCACGCCACCACTGGCGGCGTTGGTGGTATTGAAGGAAATGCCGGAGTTCGTGCCCGTGTTCCCTGCCGCATCTGTGCCGCCGTTGTAATAGTTGCCAAGCGCGCCGCTGGCCGTGTGGAAGCCGATAGTCGTGGTGGGAATCGTCACGGCGATGGTTTTGGTTCCGGCACTGGCAAACGTGCCATCTTCGTCCGTCAACGAAACTGTTATCGCTTTGTCGCCGCCCGTGGTGTAAAGGTGCGTCTTGCTGGTGCTGGCCGGATTGCCGCTGAACGGCTCAGTCACACCGTCGCCCCAGTTGATGCTGTAGCTCGTCACCGTGTCCGTGCCCGGATCGGTGATCGCGCCCAGATTCAACGTGTAGCTCGCATTCACTACAACACTGCTGTTGCCAGTCAGCGCAATTGTCGGCGCGACGTTGTTGACGTCGAACGTAAAGGTTGTCGTGCTGCTCAAAGCAGGCGTGCCGTTGTCGGTGGCGGTGATGGTCACCGTCGTTGGGCCAGCCGGGCCATCGGGTGGCGTGTAACTCCAACTCCAGGTGCCTGCGCCATTGTTCGGCGTGACGGTGCCGACGCTGGCCGTGAGGGTGGCGGTGGCGTTGCCATCGGGGTCGCTAAAGGTGCCGGTGTTGCTCGCCAGGCTGCCTTCGTTGGCGGTGACGGTGGCGTTGTCGCGCGCGACGGTTGGCGCGGTGTTTAAGGCGACGCCGCCGCGCACGGGGAAATCAAACGGGTTCTCGACCGGATCGCCGACGACGGCCAATTGCAAGGTCGCGGTGCGGATGCCGGTCGTGGCACCGCGATTCCAGGTCACGGTAAACGTGGTCGTGCCGCCGGGATCAAGGCAGGAAGGCAAACCGCTGGTGTTGGCCGTGAAATCGCCGGGATTCGTGCCAGTGAAGGTGACCGCCCCGAACGCCAGCGGGGCGCTACCGGCGTTGCGCAGCGTGAAGGTGCGGGTCGCGGTCACGGTGCCGAAGTCCACGTTGGTCGCTTGGCCATCGGTGACTTCGGGGTCGGTGATCAGCGTGCCGTTGTGCAGTTCGACATCGCCATAAGCGATCTGCGCAAGCGCCTGTGCGCCCAAGCGGACGCCGTCACCGCTGTTCCAAAGCTCCTGCACCTCGGTGGAAGTCAGCGGGCGGTTCCAGAACGCGAGGTCGTCATGTTCGCCGCCGAACAGTTGCGTCACCATCCCCGAGTCAAACGTGCCGGCGGGGAAGCTGCCCGAAGTGGAACTGATGGAACCGCCGCCGCCGGTGCCCGTCCAGTAAGTCGCCGTGAGCGTTGCTTGGTTCACGGTGATCACGCGCAGGTCCCAGATGGCCGTGAAGTAGTCTATGCCGCCGCTGAGGATGAGCCTTCCCCCGGCCGTCGCGCCACTGCTCACCAGTACGGCGGGAACGTTGAGGTTGGCGGTGTCGGAAATCGTCCACGAAGTGTTCGGCGCCCCGCTGTTCGAGGTTGAATTGCCGAGCAGCATGCCACCGCCGGAGCCGAGAATCTTGCGCGTCCAGACGGCGACGCTGAAAGAGTTGGTCCCAAAGGTCAGCTCCGCAGGCTTGCAGAGACTGCATCCCCCTGTGGTGTAGCTGCCGAATTTGCCGCCGGGGTTGCCTGGCGTGCCGCCGACGCCGTGGTTGCCGTGGCCCGAGGTGTCGTTGGGACTGGTTTCAAAGGGATAGTAGCCGATCAAGCCCGCCTTCAGCCCCGCCGAGGCATCCGGCGTGTTGACCACGGTGAGACTCACCGTGGCTTCGGCGCTGTCCACCGTGCCGTCGTTGACCTTGAATTTGAAGCTGTCCGCCCCGGTGTAATTCGCGTTTGGCGTGTAAGTCACATTCGGCGCGGTGCCAGTGAGCACGCCGTTCGCGGGATTTTGCGTCACCGTGTAGGTGAGCACCGTGCCCGCGTCGGCATCCGATCCTGTGAGCGTGATGGAGACAACCGTGTTGATGTTCGTTCTCTTGCTCTGTGCATTGGCGACGGGCGGGGTGTTGGCGTTCGCCACCGCAATCTGCACCGCTGTACTGGTGTAATTGGTGGTAAACGTCAGCCCGGAAACAGGCGGAATCGTCACACTGGCGAACGTGCCCGTGCGGCTGGCGAAAGTCATCACCGTATAGGTCTGGCCTGCCGTGGGCGTGAACGCGCCCCAATTCACCACGAGCTTCGCATTGGTCAGCGTGGCGTTGTTGCTCACCGCCAGCCAGTCATAGCCCGTGCCTTGCACCGTGCCGTTGATTTCGCAGTTATAGGTACCGCTGCCGAGATCGAGATCGCCCGTCACCGTAAGCTTGCCGGGTGAGAGGCCAGGCTCGATGCTGGCGGTGGCGCTGTTGGTCAGCGTGCCGCTCTGCACGATAGTTCCCTTGCCCTTGATGGTCGCGTTGTTGGTCAGCGTGCCGCCCGCATTTATGTTGAGGAAGTTATCTGAGTTGCCCAGCGTGATCGTGCCGCCATTGGTGAACATGCCGCCACTCAGCACGGTGAAATTGCAGGTCGCGGGCATCGAAAGCTGCCCTGTCGAGTAGTTGGTAAACAGCCCCGCTGTTTTGGCGATGCGGCTGACCAGCGAGCCGTAGTTGTTGACGGTCGAGTTGACGCCGAAAGTGAGTTGCGAACCATTGCCGCCGTCGGTGATCACGCCCGTCGCGTTGTTGTTGACCGTGCTTTGCCAGGTGCTGGGTGTGCCGGTGTTCATCGTACCGTCGTTGTTGATGGTACTGCCTGCGTTCATGGCTTCCGCGCAGGACGGGCAAGAGTACGAACCGCCCGACTTGATATTCAGCATGCCGCCCGAATTATTGGTCATGAAATAGGCGGTGTAGCTGCCATAAATATCCATCGTCCCGGCGTTGGTGATACGTCCTTGGCTGAGCGAACCGCTGGCATTGACCGTCAACATCGCCCCGGCATTGATGGTGATGAAGGTATTGAGGCTGGGACTCAGGGCTTTCGCACTATTGACGGTCAAGGAAGTGCCGGACGGAAACGCAATCGTCACGTCGTTCATCACGCAATTGGCCGCGATGATGACGGCGTCCCCGCTGGCTAACAGCGCCGTGGTGGGCACGACGCCGGTGCTCCAATTCGACGCGACAGCCCAATCCGTGTTGGTCGTGCCGTTGAAGGTGTAGACAGCCGGAGCCTTGCCCGTCAGCGCAAAGTCGTAATTGCTCTCATCGCAATCGTCATTGACGATGTTGATCGTCGCCGTGCGCGTGCCGCCTGCTGTGGGCGTGAAGGTGACATTGAAAGTCGTGCTGCCGCTGGCTGCCACAGTCGCGGGCAGCGTGATGCCGGAACACACGAATTCACCGGCATTCGTCCCACTGAATGAAATGGCCGAAACCGTCAGTGGCCCACTGCCCGTGTTCTCAATCGTGAAGCTCTTGCTGACGCCCACGCCGACGGGCGTCGTGCCGAAATCGGTGTTGTTCGTGGCGCTGGTCGCCGTCGTGCCATCAGGGATGTTGTTGCCGTTGCCTTTGAGGTTGATGTCGGGAATGTTCGTGACGTAAGCCGAAGCCGTCTGCGTAATGCCTGCGCCGCTCGTCCAGTTGCTGCTCGTGCCCGTGAGCGCGAAGTTCGTCAGCGTGCCGGTTTCCAGCGTGTTGTCCGCCGTGTCGGTCAACGAAATCACGCCTGCATTCGTGCCATCCGCCGTGCCCTGATTGAATTTGTAATAGGCGATCAGGCAATTCGGCATGCTGGCGATTTCAGTGTTCATGAACGTCTGAATCTCGCTTTGCGTGCGCGCACTCGCCCAGATGCGAAACTCGTCAATCGTGCCGTGGAAGGGCCTGCCACTTCCTTCCCAATAACCGATCAGGAACGGGCTGGTGTTGTTGGCCGGCCCGGTCACCGTCCCCGAAGTTTGCGAGACCCCGTTTTTATAAAGCGTGCCCGTCGTGCCGTCGAAAGTCAGCGCCACGTGTGTCCAGGTGTTTTCGCTGATGTTGCCGAGCGGGCTGGTAAGCTGCGTGCCGCCGATGCGCGCGCAGAGCCGCCAGGCTGCCGCCGAGTTGTCTTGCAACCACATCACCAGGTTGTTGCTGTTCTTGCTGAAGACCGTGGGGAACTGCTCGCCCGTGGGCTGGACATAAATCCAAGTCTCGACCGTGAAGGCTGAAATCAACGGCATGTTGCCGCTGTGCGGAATGGTGACGTAATCATTGCTGCCGTCGAAATTCAACGCCTCGCCCGGCGCATTGGCAACCGCGCTGGTTACTGGCGCGCCGCAACCCGCGCTCGGCGTATTCAATGCCGTACACGTCGTTGGGTCAGGCGCGCCCGTGCCGCCCGCCGGTTCGACTGAAACTTTGTTGGTCTTCACGCCGGCTGAGGTCGGACACGCGATCACGCTGATTGTGCTCGTACCGCCGCCCGTCGCAATCGAACCGGCGAAAGTGCAAGTGATCGTACCCACGGGCGAATTGCCGGAGCTTGGATTGCACGTCCAGCCCGTGCCCGTCGCACTGACGAGTTTCATGCCGACAGGCAGTGCATCTTTGACCGTAGCCGCAGTCGCCGCCGCATTGCCGTTGTTGGTGACCGTGATCGTATAGGTCGCGTTTTGGTTATAGGTCAGCGCCGGATTGCTCTTGCTCACCGATAGGTTGGGCGAATTGGGAATCGAACTGCTGACCGGCGCGGCGCATCCGGCGGGCGTGTTGGCCGCCGTGCAAGTGGTCGGCGTGGGCGGATTCGCGCCGCCCGACTGATCTACCGAAGCGTAGTTGATGACCGTGTTGCCGCCATACGGCGCGGTCGGTTTGACGACGACGCTGATCGTGCTGGTGCCGCCGCCCGTGGCGATGGAGCCGCCGCTGAAGTTGCAAGTGATCGTGCCGACGGGCGTGGCGGTCGCGCCGCTCGGCGTACACGTCCAATTCGTGCCCGTCGCGCTGACCAGATCGAGGCCGATGGGCAAGCCGTCTTTGACCGTTGCGGTCGTCGCCGCCGCGCTGCCGTTGTTGGTCACAGTCAGCGTGTAGGTTGAATTCGCGCCTGCCACCAATGAAGGCGAGGGCGCGCTTTTCGCCAGCGTCAAACTGGGCGAGGCGGCGCAAGCCGAAACCGTCGCCATCGCCGAAGTCGCCACGAGGTTGGTGTTGATCGTATCGGTGTAACTGGCCGCGCTGCCCGCGCACGTCACCTGTGTCTGGTAGCAGAACTGCACCGGCGTGCTGTTGGTAAAGGTCAGCGTCGCCTTGGGCGCAACGTTGTCATCCCAGGCGACCGTGGCGACGGGCGTCTCATCAATTTGCAGCCGCAGGTTGCGAATGGACGAAGAGACCGACGAGATGTCAATCAGGCCCGAACCGCCGACGGCTTCGACCGGGCCGAAGACCGTCGCGCCCGTGTCAACATTGATCAGCGAAACCTGCAACGAAGTGAACTCGACGCCCGAAGTCAGGTTGATGTCGGACAAAATCACCTTGTCCCAGGTCGCGGCGACTTGCGAACCCGAACCGCAGTAGAAGCTGTCAATGTTGACCGTCGCGGTCGTTGCGGCGCGCGTCGAAGGCGAGATGCCTGAGATCGGATTCCACGACCGCAACACCGCCGCGTCGCCATACGAGTAAACCGACACGCCATCCGTGCCCAGGCCGTATGGCCGATTGGCGTCCACGGTGTAGCCGCTGGTGAACCCAGCGCCGGTGCAGGGCAATTGCGTTGACCAATCAAAGCAACTCAGCTTGTTGAAGTCAGCGTAATTTGGAAAGAAGACACGGCTGCCCAGATAGACATCCGCATTGGCATTGATGCCTGGATACATCCCGTGGACGCCGCCCAGATTGACGACGGTCGGGTTGCTGCTGTTGAGGTCGTAACAAGTGGCGTTGGTGTTGCGGCCCGCGATACAGATGCCCGTGACCGCGCCACCCGCGCTCAAGCGCGGGAAAAGATTGCTGCCTTCGCTCGCCGGCGTTGCCGGTGTGAGGACGGTGGGCAGCGCGGGCCAGCCCGTGCAAGTGGTATTCGTCGCCACGTCAAAGCAGGTCAGCTTGCGCTCGTAGTTGGCGATGTAAAGTTTCGAGCCGACCGCAAAGATGTCGTCGCCAAAGTTGTTCCATTGCCCTGCCGCGCCACGCGCGGGCAGGCCCAGGTTCACCGGCGTAAAACCGGCGCAGTTGTTGAGGCTGTTGCCGGGATCGAAACAGCGCAATTCGCCGCTCTGATTGAGCGTAAACAATTTGCCGCTGGCAACCGTCAGCACCGCACTCTTGCCCGTCGTCGCGGCGCTCTGCCCGCAGGTGCTATCGGTCGTGGCGTCCCAGCAATAAATGCGATCCAGCCCAGGCGCGCCGCAACATTGCTGATCGTAGGAGTCGGGATTCATATACACGCGATTGCCGATAGCAATGGTGTAATTGTTCGTGCCGGTAAGAATGCCGGAAGATTTGGGATAGCCGGTGCAAGGCGCAGAGGTGTTCAAGTCATAGCACCAAACCTGCGCCGGATTGACGTGATGGTTGACCCCGATCACTTTGCCGTTGGCCGTGACTGCCGGATTGAATCCATCGCCCGTCCCGCTCAGGTTGATATTGCCACCGAGCGGACGCGGGAAAGCCTGCGCCACGCCCTTGGCATTCTTCGCCAACAGCGCGTTGGTGAAATTGAGCGCGGTCGCATTGGGCTGGCTCGAAGTCCAGTTGCTGCCCGGCGTCTGCACACTGCCCGCCACCAGCGTCTGCCCGCTGTTCCACGTATCGTTGAGCGTCACGTTCGCCAACGGCACATCACCGCTGGTCAGGTCGTAATTGATCTTCCAGTTGATTGTCGCCGTGCCGGTGCCCGACGGCGGCGTCGCGCCTGCCACGCCACTCTTCGTCACGGTTTCGGTATTGCCCCCGAAAACCGCTGCCCAGACCGACGCGGGCGTGCTCTTTAGTTTGGTGAGCCAGTCGCCATTGGCATTGGCGGCGCTCGCACTGCCGCGCCAACCGGCAAAACTCAAAACACACACGACGGCCAGCGCGAGGGCGAACCGCAAGGAACGAACGACGAGGTGAGATTGCTGCGAGAACATTGGGGGAAACTCCTGTTTCTTTAACGGCATTGAAGGGTGTCAAACGATTCGGTTAAAACATTGCGCCGCGCACGAGCGAACGCGCGCTGGCGCTGAACTCTTGCGTCAGTCCTCACCCCTGTGCCAGCATTGGGTTATGGGTGAAGTCAAAGTGAACGTGAAGTTGAGCAACGGCATGGATCAGGGCATGTTTCGCCGGGGTCTCATCACCCGTGATCAAGTCCGCTCCATCAACGTGGAAGCCATTGTTGACACCGGCGCGGTGCGTTCGTGCATGCCGATAGACCTGATGGAGAAGCTGGGCCTGCAAGTCGTGCGTCACATGAATGCCCAGATGGCGAATGACCAAACCCAGAGTGTGGCTGTCACCGAAGGCGTGGACATGGAAATCCTCGACCGCCTGGTCACAGAGGCCTTCCTGGTGCTGGGCAGCGAAGTGCTGATCGGCCAGACCGCACTCGAAGCCACCGACTTGCTGGTGGATTGCACCCGGCAACAAGTCATCCCCAATCCCGCCCATCCCAACTCCGCCGTGATCCGCATTCGTTGAACTCACACCGGCGCAACTCAGTCCACACACGACGGCCAGCGCGAAGGCGAACCGCAAGGAACGAATCAGCAGGGCTTGGTTTTTCATGAACATTTGGGGGAATACTCCAATTCTTACCACGTGATGTGGGCGGCGACCGCCGCCCACAGACAGGCCAGCCGGCGTCCCTGGCTGGCCCCTTGATCTCGCTGAAAACGGCGTTACATGCCTTCGAGCGCGTTGTCGCGGTTTTCTCGGATGTCGAATAGTTTGTTTAGGCGCGTAATCGCGAATACTTCGTAGATGTCAGGCCGGATCGAACAGAGCCGCAATTTGCCCTTCGCGGTTTTAACCTTCTTGTCGAGCGTGATGAGCTTGCCCAGCGCGGCGCTACTGAAGTATTCGACGTTGCTGAAATCCACGATGATTTTCCGGCGGCCATCCGTGTCAACCAGCGCGAACAGTTCGTTGCCGATGATTTGGATATTGCCTTCATCCAGGATTTTCTTATCCACAAAACGCGCGACCGTGACGCCGCCGATTTCTTCCAGGTCTAGTCTTTTTATTGCCATGATTTCCTCTTCACAGTGGGGACGGTTGTGCGCACGCTTACAGCAGTGTCGCTTTGCGTACTCAGGTGGCAAGCTGTAGGGCAGGTTCAGAACCTGCCCTACAGCTTGCGGCGGCACTGAACCTCCAAAGCGAAAACGCTACGCGCAGCTTGCAGCGCCGGTCTGTGGGACAAAACCAGCCAGTCACGCGCGACGGACGCTGAAGTGGGGAGAAGGAACGCCGCGCATCTTTTTGTTCGGCTTGTTACGGCAGGTAGGAACGCCTGCACCAAGCTTGCTGCCCGGTTGGGTGTTAGGTGGCGAGCCGCACATTCACGGCATTCGCGCCTTTCTTACCCTGTTGAATCTCGAAGACCACTTGGTCGTTCTCTCTGACCTGATCTACCAGGCCAGTCACGTGCACAAAGATTTCAAGGCCCGACCCTTCTTCTTTGATAAAGCCAAAACCTTTGGCCTCGTTGAAAAACTTCACTGTCCCTTTTTTCATAAACGCCTCCTTTTTTGCTCGGATGAACCACTGCATCGAAGCGCCACTAGCTACGCGCGGGGAACTGCCCTTCCAACGCGATGACAAAACCGACGCATTGATAGGGCGACAAATTGTTATGCGGCTTGCCCGCACCGGCGAACGCCAGCGCGTCGGCTTTCATTTGGGCATTGGGCGCGGCGTTGGAATAAGCGGGCGCACCATCGGCAGTCGCCGCCCAGACACGGCCCGCCGGACTTTTTTGATTGCCTTTGGCTTCGCTCGAAGCGGCGAGGTGGCTGTGTTGCGGCATCTGTTGCACAGTCAGCGCCACCGCCGCCTGCCCGCCGCGCTGGCCCAGCGTCCGATTGCTCAAACCACTGCCTTGCCCCGCGCCCACCGGCACGGTGGCGGGCAGGTTGGGCAGGGCGAACGTAGTGATGCCATCGCCGCCATAGGTTGTCCCAATCACCATAAACAACGACTGATACTGAGCAATGGGCAACGACTGCCCGTTGCAAAACGCCCAACCGCTTGGCGCGAAATCGCTCGCAAACATTCTGATCTCGCCTAGAAAGTGCATTCCTTGTTGCATCAGGTCTCCTCCTTGTCAGCCGCCGCGCGCGTTAGTAGGCGCGGGTCGGGAAAGCGCCATTCACACAAATCGCCAAGTTGAGCGTCAGATAGGGCGCCATGTTTTCATGCGGTTGAAAACCACCCTGCGGTTGAATGGCTGCTGCCGACATCGGGCCGGTGGCGCTTGGCGCATAGGCGCCGGGAGCGGCGGCCCACAAATCCTGCGCCGGTGCGGGTTGATTGGGCGCGCCGGGCGCTACGGCTTGCACGGCGTGCGTATGCCTGGGCAGTTCTTCCAGCGTCAACGTGTGCTCGGCTTCCCCGCCGTTGCTGCCCCGCGGAAATTTGTCGTTCCAGTGCATGGGCACGCGCCCGCGCAAATCCGGCACCGCAAAAGTCTTGATACCGTCGCCACCATAAGTTGTGCCCAGGAGGGAGAACAGGGCCGTGTTCTCCTGTATGGGTAACAGGCGGCCATCGCACGCGACCCACCCTCTGGGTATGCGCCCGAAGCCGAACATCCTGATTTCACCGTAGGTTGCATCTGACATGATTTTTGCTCCTTCCGCCCAAACGCCGCACAAAGGTTTGTGTCCCTACGCGCGCCTTTCTGATTACTGCAACTCGGGGTAAATGCCCGAGACAGCAATGATGAAATTGACGGCTTGAAATGGCGGCATGTTGTCGTGCGGTTGACTGCCGCCCGCCGGATTGAGCGCGCGATAATCCAGGGCCGCGCCCGGCTGCTGGTCGCTGTAACGCGCGACAGCCGCCGCTGCCCAGACATTGTTGGCGGGCGTCGGACTCGTGCCCGGATTGGCATTCATCTGCGGCGCGTGCGTGTGCACCGGCATCTCGTTGCGATTAAGCGTAACGGTTTCAGCGCCGCCCAAATCGCCCAGCCGGAACTCGCGGCCTTCGACGGACTGGCCCTGCGACACCGGCGCGCGCCCGCGCAAGTCGGGCAAGGCGAACGTTCGAATGCCGTCGCCGCCATACGCGGTGCCGAGCAGGCTAAAAAGTGCGCCGCCATCATTGTTGTTGATGGACAACAGTTGCCCGTGGCAAAACAGCCAGCCTTTGGGCGCATAATTGCCACTGAACATGCGAATCTCACCTAGATACGGCTCCATTGGAGGATACTCCTTTGCTTGGGTTGGTGGTGATTGCGCGGTGAATGGCGCAACCGTTTAATGGCGCTGTGCCTCCTCCATCTTTTTGCGCAAGCTCAGCGGGCGCATATCCGTCCAGACCTCTTTGATGTAATCCAGACATTCCGCTTTTTTGCCTTGCTTGCCTGCATCCCGCCAGCCAGGCGCATTCGGGCGATCAGCAGGCCAAATGGAATACTGCTCTTCGTGGTTGACGACGACTTTGTAAAGGGTGGTGTCCTCCATTTCTTCGCGACTCATAAGCTCTCCTTTAAGCGTATTGCCAAACAGTCATTCGCCTTTGTCTTTGCGCCGTGGTTCGCGTGAGCGGAACCACGGCAACTGATCAATCACATCGGCTTGCGCTGCCGCGACCGCCAGCCGGCCCTGCCAGCCGCAATGCGCACATGCATAAGGGCGGCGGCCCGTCAGCCACGCCCGCCAACGCGCCCACCGCCCGCGCAACGTCAAACGGTAAACCGCTTGACGGCAAGCCGGACAGCACACCACATGCGGTTTTGCACCACCCAATCCGGTCATTGTTTTTCCCAGTGCGATGCTCACGTCTAAGCCTGTTCCTCTCGCGTCCGCGCGCACCTCTCCCATCCAGCCCAAGGCTGTTGCCTCTCAGTGCCAACTGGGAATGTGAGGTTGCGGCAGGCGCAATCAACGCTGTGGCAGTACCCAGACTGAAGCAGCGACGGTGTGGAGTTTAGAGTTCGCGGGTCAAGCTGTACATCCCCGCTGCCGGGTATTTTGCCTACCCAAAGCCGGGTATTTCGCCTACCTGGAACCGGGTAGGCGCAGCGCAAACTGGTCGCTAGAGCGGTTTGCAATTGCGTTTATCGGAGCGCGTTGTGCCGGGACGGTACCGCGCGCGTGAGCAAGCGGCGCCTCAAACTTGCGGCATTGGCTGAATCGCCCAGTCTCCGCTTGCACGCGCGCGCGGTACCGTCCTGCTGCCCGGCTTTTCCCATCCTCTGATGTAAAAACCGATCTAGGCAGAGCTATTCGGCCCGCAACTCAGTTTGATGGGCGAGGGCGAATTTGATGAGCGCGTGGCTGCCGCGCAAGGCGAGTTTGCGGCAGATGTTTTTGCGATGCGTCTCGACCGTCAGCGGGCTGATGTATAGCGCCTCGGCGATTTCGCGCGTGGATTTGTATTCGGCAATCAGCCGCAGCACGTAACGCTCACTGGCCGTCAGTTGCGACAGGCCGTTAGCAATAACAGGTGCGGGCGGCGCGGGCGCGTTGACCAGATAGCTGGTCATCAATGGGCTGAGATAGGTTTGTCCTTGCTGCACGGCGCGCAAGGCGGCGACGATGTCGGTGACTGCGCTGTCTTTGAGCACGTAACCACGCGCGCCCAGGCTGAGCGCCTGCTGCAAATATGTCTCTTCGCGGTGGACGGTCAGAAAGATCAGCTTGATGTTCCAGCCGCGTTCACGCACGGCACGCGCGACGCCAAAGCCATCGAGCACTGGCATGTCTACGTCAAGCACGGCAATGGGTGGTTGCAGCCGCTCCAGCAAGGTCAATGCCGCTTGCCCGTCGCCCGCTTCGGCAATCACGCGGAACTCGGCGGCTTCGCCACCTGCTTCGATGGTTTGGCGCAAGCCCTGGCGCACGATGGGATGATCGTCGGCGATCAGAATTTGAATCTCGGTGCTCATCAGAATTAATCAGGTAAGGGGAATTGCAAAGTAATCGTGGTGCCTTGTTGCGGCGCCGATTCGACCAGCAAATCACCGCGCAACAAGCGCGCGCGTTCGTGAATACCGGTCAGTCCCAAGCCGCTGCCCGCCACCCAATCGCGCGAGGCGTCGGGGATAAACCCGCAACCGTCATCGGCGACGATGAGCCGCAAGAGGCCGGGTTCGCGTTTGAGTTTGACGCTGGCGTGGGTGGCGCGCGCGTGGCGCACGATGTTGTTGATTGCTTCCTGCACGATGCGGTAGAGGCTGTTTTCAGCTTCTTTGGGCAAGCGGCCTTCCAGTTCATCCAACTCCTGTTTGATTTCCAAACCGTGCGCCTGCCCGACTTTGTTGAGCATTTCGCGCAACGAATTGGTCAGCCCCAGCCGATCCAGTTGCACGGGGCGCAGGTCGTAAATGATCTCGCGCACCTCGTCAATCACGGCGGTGGCTGCTTCGGCAATCTCTTCCATTTGTTCCTGCTGGCGTTTGGGATCGTCCTGGGCTTGCAAACAGATGGTCGCACGTTGGCGAATGATCGCCAGACTTTGGCTCAGACCATCGTGCAATTCGGCGGCGATGCGCTGGCGTTCGCCTTCGTGGGCATTGATCAGGCGACGCGAAAACGCCTGTTGCGCGGCATTCGCCCGTTCCAATTGCCGCACGCGCAATTGGTAACTGGCCAATGCCAGAGCGGTGAGGCCCAAAACAACCAGACCGCGAAACCACCAGGTGCGATAAAACGGCGGAATGACGACGAGCGTCATGCTCGCGCCCGTTTCGTTCCAAACGCCTTCGCCATTATCGGCGCTGACGCGAAACGTATAACTGCCTGGCGGCAGATGCGGAAAATACGCGATGCGCCGCGTGCCAGCCTGCTGCCACGTCTGATCGAAACCAATCAGTTGGTATCTGAATTTCAGTTGTTGCGGGCGGTTCCAACTAAGCGCGGTGTATTGAATCTCTATATTTTCCTGCCCGGAACGAATGCGCGCCGTCTGTCCCGCCGGTAAAGATTCGCCATCCAGCCGGACGCTCTCGATGGCGACGCGCGGCGGTTCCAGGTTGAGGCGCTGCGGATCAACCGCCACAACGCCTTTGATCGTCGGAAACCACAAGCGGCCATCGGCGGTCTTCCACCCGCCGGGACTCGCGCCGTTGCATTCGCGACTGAGCATGCCGTCCACCGCGCCGTAAGCGAACGACATCACCACTTTGCTGCGGCCCTCGGCGAAATCGTTCAGCTCTTTCAGGCTCGCGCGATAGATGCCCTTGTTGCCGCTCAGCCACAGGTTGCCGCTGTCGTCTGCGAGAATTTGAAAGGCGAGGTTGTCGTAAAGGCCGTCTTTGACCGTGATCGCTTTGAAGACGCCGTCCTTGAAGCGCAACAGCCCGTTGCCATCCGTGCCCATCCAGATTTGCCCGGCGCGGTCTTCGTAAAACGCAAGCATGTGCCGACCAGGATAGCCGTCCTTGTGCGCCCAGGTCGTGACGCGCCCCGCGCTGATACGGCTGACGCCGCTGCCCGTGCCGACCCACAGACTGCCGGCGCGGTCTTCATACAACGCGGTGATGTAATTCTCGGCCAGCCCTTCGCGTGTGGTGTAAGTGGTAATGGTGCCGTTATGAAAGCAATGCACGCCATCAAATGAAGTGCCTGCCCAGAGCCGCCCCGCGCGGTCTTCCAGAATTTCCGCAGCCGCCAAGCCGTCTTTGCTGACGTAAGGGCTGAAGCGTCCGTCTTTGTAACGCAACACCTGACCGGGCGCGCTCGCCAGCAAATTGCCCGCGCGGTCGGTCGCCAACGCTCTGCCGCCTCCGGCAGGCAAACCATCGCGTTCCGTGAAGGTTTGAAAGAGGCCATCCTTGAATCTGCTCAAACCGCCGCGCGTTTTCACCCACAGATGCCCCGCGCCATCGCCGCGCACTGAGCCGATGATGTCATCCGGCAAACCATCCTGGGTGGTGTAAACGCTGAAGCGCCCTTCTTTGAGCAGCGCTAGCCCACCGCCATTCGTGCCCAGCCAAAGGTCGCCATTCGCCGTGGCATAGACAGATTGCACCGCATTATTGGCCAACCCCTCCTGCTCGGTGCAAACGTCGAAGCGGCCGTCTTTGAAGCGGTATAACCCGCCGCCAATAGTACCCAGCCAGAGCGTGCCTTCGCGATCTTCGACAATCGCCTGAACAATGTGATGCTGCAAACCGGCGGGCACGCCTGCCATGCTGAACCGGCCTGCTTGCCAGCGGGTCAGCCCACTGTTAGCCGCGCCAATCCATAACGCGCCTACGCGATCAAAGCAGAGCGCGAGCACTTGATTCGACGCCAAACCGTCGCGCGTCGTATAGATCGTGAATTTGCCGTCTTTGAAGCGCGTCAAACCACCCAGCGTGCCGATCCACACAGCGCCCTCAGCGTCTTCGGCAAACGCCGAAATGCGATTGTCTGGCAATCCTTCTTGTGTGGTGTAAGTGGCAAACCGCCCAGCCTGCAAAACATGCACTCCGCCTTGCGTGCCGATCCAAAGATTGCCTGCGCGATCTTCAAACAATGCGCTGACGCGGGGAGTGTTTGGCAATCCTTGCGCCGCGCCATAAAACGTAAACTCCCCCTGGTGATAGCGCGTCAGCCCGCTGCCGTACCCCGCCCATAACGCCCCGTCGCGCGTCACCCGTAAGACGGCAACGTTGTTGCTTTTCAAGCTTGGCGTATTCGCCGTGTCAAACGCCGTGAAGCGCACGCCGTCAAAGCGCACTACGCCCTCCGCCGTCGCCAACCAGAGATAGCCGTCGGGCGTTTGCGCCACAGTGCTGATGCCGTTTTGCGGCAAGCCATGCTGATCGTTCCAGATAAATTGCTGATAGCGGCCAAAGATGCGTTGCGGGCCAATGGTTTGCGCCGTGATTATTGAAGCTGCGCTGACCAACAGAAAGATCAGCCCAAGCCAATGGCGAAAGCCAAACCAGCTTGGCCCAAACCGTGGCCGGTTACTTAAGAGGGATTGTTTAGAAGTAACGATTCCGCGCGCGTTCACAGCGGCGCATTATAAGCGCCACGCAGATTTTGAAAAGCAACCAGGCGTCAATTACAAATTAATTGCAGCCTGGGTTGTGATGAGGCCGCGTTTGTAAATTTAGGCAAAGCCACGTTCTTGCCACCAGTTTCCGCGTCGTGAGGCCTATAGTAAACTGCCCGCGCGGCTGGCAACTACGCGGCTGCGGCTCCTGCACGAAAGCGAATTCATGACCAAACAATCAGCGGCGCCTCAAGTGCTCGCCTTGCTCGACAATCTTTTTTTCGTCGCCAAACTCGACGCCGCCGCCACACAGACCGGCTGTCAACTGGTAACGGCGCGCACGCCTGAAAAGGCGCTGAGCCTGGCGCAAGCCGCCGCGCCCGCGCTCATCGTGCTCGATCTGGATGCGCAAGCCTGCCGCCCCTTCGAGTTCATTCAAACCGTGAAAGCAGACCCCGCGTTGCGCACGATTCCCTTGCTCGGCTTCGTCGCGCACGTCAACACCGGCGTGCAGGCACAGGCCCGTCAGGCCGGGTGCGACCGCGTATTGGCGCGTTCGGCCTTTGCGCGCGACTTACCGGCTCTCTTGCAAAACGCCGCCAACGCCGCCACCCAGAAGGAGCTTCCGATGGCAAACCTACGCAACGAAAAGGTTGATTTCAAAACGCTGATCCGTGTCGCGTCCGAACGCTGTTTCGATGCGCTGGCGACCGGGCCGGGTCTGGACGAATGGTTCACCCAGGGCGCGACCGTAGATTTGCGCCCCGGCGGCGCGATTCAATACCGCTGGCGCGATTGGGGCTTGGAAAAATACAGCGGCGAAATCCCCGGTCAGGTGATCGCGGTGCAACGCCCCGCGCGTTATGTCTTTCAATGGCGCGCCGACAGCGGCAGCTATGACACCACGGTTGAAATCACCTTCACGCCGGTGGCCGGGGGCACTATCGTTCATCTGGTCGAGACGGGTTACGAAGACACGCCCGCCGGGATGCAGGACCTGCTCAATCGCGTGTCGGGTTGGGCGCAGGTGCTGACGCTGTTGAAATTCTATTTGGAACACGGCCTGCACTATTGAGTGACAAACTGGCGGGCGGCGGGCCACAATGCGCGCCGTTATGTCCGTCGTGCTCAAACCCAGATTGTTGCGTCCACAACCAGCGCCTCAGCCCAACGCGCTGGGCGAATGCAGCTTCATCATTGACGGCAGCAACCGGCAATATCATTGGCAAGGCACCGGCTGTCTTTCGATAAAAACTTTCGCCGGGGGCGCGGCGCTTTATAACGTCGGGCGTGGCCGCTTTCGCGTGGCTGAGCATTCTTACCTGTTGCTCAATCAAAATCAGCCGTATGAAATCATTGTGGACGCGCAACAGCCGCTGGCTTCGTTCTGCCTGTTTTTCGAGAATGGTTTGGTGGAAGAAGTACAACGCAGCCTAACCGCCCCCACCGCCAAATTGCTGGACGAACCGCAAACCGTCAAAGATCAGCCGTTGTACTTTTTTGAAAAAACCTATCCGCACGATGACCTGCTCTCGCCCGCGCTCTTTCGCTTGCGCACCGAATTGCCGCAACGCCAAGACGACGAAGTCTGGCTCAACGAACATCTGCATCAGATTCTGCGGCGGCTGTTGACCGCGCAACAATTGGTGCAGCGGGAAGTCGAAAGCTTCCCTGCCCTGCGCGCCACCACACGCGCCGAACTATACCGCCGCCTGCATCGCGACAAGGAATTCATCGCGGCCTCGTTCGAGCAAAGCCTCACGCTGGATGAGATCGCGCGCATCGCCTGCCTTTCGCCCAGCCATTTCCTGCGCACCTTTCAACAAGCCTTCCGGCAAACGCCACATCAGTTTCTGACCACCCAACGGCTGGCGCGCGCACAATACCTGCTGAGGCACACCGGCTTGCCCGTGACCGAAATCTGTTTTGCCGTCGGCTTTGAAAGCCTGGGTTCTTTCAGCACCTTATTCCGCCGTCATCTGGGCCGTTCGCCCGCCCAGTTCCGCCAGGCAAAAAGGTGATTTTCGAGAAGCGCGGCGGACGCTCACTCGGCATACTGCGCGGCGTAGACCTGATTTCCCGCTTAAAGCAACGGACAAAGCAATGGAGGAACAACGCATGAAACTGCTTGGATTGAAGCTGAGCGCGCTCTTGCTATGCACGCTGGCCGTGCCTGTGGGAGCGCAACAAAACAAAGAGAGGAATCAACCAATGCCTGAAACACCCGTCATCAAAAAGGTCGGCCAGATCGCCGTGCGCGTCAAAGACGTCGCCCGCGCCGTCGCCTTTTACCGCGACAAGCTGGGCTTGAAAGTGCTGCTGCAACAGCCCAACCTGGCCGTGGTCGAATGCGGCGGCCTGAATCTTTTCCTCACGCTGCCCGAAAAGGCTGAAGATGCCGGGCACAATTCGATCATTTATTTCGACGTGGATGACATTCAGCAAACGGCCAAAATCCTGACCACGCACAGTGTCACCATCGTCGAAGCGCCCAACAAAGTCGGCAATCTCGGCGCCGTCGAAGTTTGGATTGCGATCTTGCGCGATTCCGAAGACAACTTGCTGGGACTGAGAAGTATGGTGCCCCTGAAGAAGTAGTCAGTACGGGGTAGTCGGTAGGGGCATTGACAATTTACGTTGCACAGGCCGACTGAAATAAATCCTTCAGGGTGAATGCAGCAGCTTGGAGCCGCCGGCGCAACCTAGTTTGTCAATACACCTACTGACTACCGCCTATTATTCACATCGCAAAGCAATCAACGGATCAACCTTTGTCGCCCGTCGCGCCGGAATCCAACAGGCCAACAAGGCCACCAGCGCCAGCAGCAACGCGAGCCCGCCAAATGTCAGCGGATCGGTCGCGCTGACACCGAATAACAGCGCCGTCAGCAACCGCGTGAGCGCGAATGAGCCAGCCAGTCCGACTCCGACGCCCAAGAGTGCCGTTACCATGCCCTGCCACACGATCATCTTCAGTAGGTCGCCCAAACTTGCGCCGAGCGCCAGCCGGATGCCGATCTCGTGCGTGCGCTGTGTGACGGAATAAGCCGTCACGCCATAAACGCCCACCGCCGCCAGCGCGAGCGCGAGCAGCGCAAAGAGTGCCAGCAACCAAGTGTTCAGCCGCGCTTGCGAGAGCGAGGTTGCAACTAACTGCTCCATCGTCGCGATGTCGGCGATGGGTTGCTCCTTGTCAAGTTCGAGCACGGCGTGGCGGATCGCGTTGATCAAACTGAGCGGGTCAGTGGTGGTGCGCAAGGCTAAATACATGCTGCGCGACGTGTCAGGGAATTTGCCGATAACGCTCTGTGTGTGCGGCGTGTAAATCTCCGGCCTGCCGTTCTGGAGCAAGCTGTTGTGCCGCACATCGCCGACGATGCCGACGATGGTAAAGCGCGGGAAGCGGAAGTTCTTGGCGTCAAAGTTCGGCGGCATCAGGTCGGGCGGGATCAGGTCTTCGGGCGGGCCAAACCAGACGCGCTTGCCGAGCGGGTCTTCGTTGGGCCAGTAGCGCCGCGCCAGCGCTTCGTTGATGACGGCCACAGACAAGGTGTCGCGCGTGTCGCGTTCGTTGAGCAAGCGCCCCTTGCGCAGCGCGAAGCCCAGCGTGTTGAAGTAATCGCCACTCACTTGCCGGTATTGCACGACCGGCACTTTATCGAGCGCTTTCGGCGCGGGGCGATCTTCGATGGAAAAGAGTTTGCCCCAACCGCTGTTGGTCAGCGGCAAAGCCGAACTGACCCCGGCTGCTTGCACGCCGGGCAGCGCCTTGACGCGCTCAACCAATTGTTGAAAGAAGCCTGCCGCCAGTTCTAAATGACCGGGATCATCCGGGTATTTGGTCAGCGGCAACGAAATTTGCAGGGTCAGAATGTGATCGGTGCGGAAGCCCGGATTGACGCGCTGCATGCGCAACAGGCTGTTGACCATCAGCCCCGCGCTCACCAACAGGATCAACGACAAAGCCAGCTCCGCCGCCACCAGTACGTTGCGCACACGACGGCTGCGCGCGCTGCCCGCCGTCCCGCGACCACCTTCTTTGAGCGCTTCGTTCAAATCCGGCTTGGCTGCCTGCGCCGCCGGCGCCAGCCCGAAGAGCAGGCTCGTCAACAGCGCCAGCCCACAGGTAAAGGCCAACACGCGCCCATCCACCCGCACCTCGGCCAGCCGCGGCAGCTTGGGCGCCAGACCGATCAGCGCATCCACGCCCCACCAGGCCAGCGTCAAGCCGCACACGCCGCCGAGCAGGCTGAGCAACAAACTTTCCGTCAGCAGTTGCCGCACAATCCGTAAGCGTGTCGCGCCCAGCGTCGTGCGAATCGCGACTTCACGCTGGCGTGCCGCCGCGCGCGCCAGCAACAGGTTCGTCACGTTCGCACAGGCGATCAACAGCACGCAGGCAACGGCGCAAAGCAACACCAGCAGCGCCCGTTGCACGTTGCCGACCGTCGCCTCGTGCAGCGAGACCAAGCTCGCGCCGAAATCGCCCACGCTTTTGACCTCGTGGGCAATCTGATGCTGGATGCCATCCACGTCCTGCTGCGCTTGCGTGATGCTCATACCCGGTTTGAGCCGTGCCACGACGCTCAGCCAATAATTGCCGCGCGTGTTGTATTCGCTGTCATCCGCCACCGCGAGCGGCAGCCAGAGCTTGACGGTCTGATCCGGGAACTGGAAGTTGCGCGGCGCGACGCCGACGACAGTGAATAGCTCGCCGTTAAGTTTCAGCGTCTGCCCGTTGGGCTGCGCATTGTCGCCAAAGCGCCGCCGCCACAATTCATCGCTCAGGATTGCCACGCGATGCTTGCCGTACCGCTCTTCCGCGCTGGCAAACCCGCGCCCCTGCGCCACGCCTACGCCGAGCGTCGGGAAGAGGTCGGCAGAAACTTGCGCGCCCACCACACGCTCAGGCGCTTCCGCGCCAGCGATGTTGTAGCTGTTCGTGCTATAAGCCGCCATCCGCTCAAACGACTGATTGCGCCGCGCCCATTCGCGGAAGTCCGGCAGCGCGACGCCGAAGTTGGTGATGCCGCGCGCCAGGTTGGTCGTATTGACCATCATCAGCCGCTCGGCCTGTGGATACGGCAATGGGCGCAACAGCACGGCATTGACCACACTAAAAATCGCCGTGTTCGCGCCGATGCCTAGTGCCAGTGTCAGGACGGCAATCAGCGTGAAGCCGGGGTTTTTAAGTAACATTCGCGCGCCATAGCGCATATCTTGCCAAAGTATTCGCATCGTCATCACTCCTTTGAATTATGGGTAGGAGAACGGCCCGCGCAGGCAAACCGTTCTAACAGGCTAACCAAGTCGCGTGCCGCCCGGGCGTAGTGGATAAGTCATTGCGCCGTTTACGGTCTGCTGACAGGGCGTGTAGCCAGTTGTTCGAATGCGGGAAAGGATGATCCCAAAAGTGAAGCGGGCGGAGTGGTGAAGCTATGAGTGCGGTACCGCCTGTGGCAGCAGGTGGTACTGCTCCAATGATGAAGACCCCAGCAAGCCTTTGATCTCACCGACCAAATACAACGAGCCGCACGCGCAAATCACGCCGTTGGCGGGCGTCGTCTCTTGGGCCAGTTGCAGCGCGGCGCGCACGCTCTCGGCCTGCAAGACGTGGTATCCCAGCGCTTCGGCGCGTTGGGCCAGTTCAGTTGGATCAGCGGCCCGCGGGTTATCCACCTTGGCAGCAATGATTGTGGTCGCGGCGGGAAAAAGAATTTCTTCCATTTCACCGAAGGGCTTGTCGGTCATCACACCAAACACCATGGTGACCGGCACGTGCGCGCAAAACTCTTGCAAGAAGTCACGCAGGACTTGCGCGCCCGCCGGATTATGGGCACCGTCCAATAGCAACGGCACCTTTGCGCCAGGCAAGGTCGCCAATTCCAGGCGGCCCGGCCATTCGGCCTGTTGCAGACCAGTATTGATGCTGGCGGATGTGATGGGCAGACCGGCGCGGCGGAGCGCTTCGCCAATGTGAATGGCCAGCAGCGCGTTGGTGACTTGATATCGCCCCCGCAAACCCAAGCGCACGTCGTACTCGCCTTGCCGATGGGTGTAGCGCAAGCGGCATAGCCCCAACAATGGCGAAACGGCGTCTTCGTGTTCAACAACAGTTTCTAAAAACAGCGCGGCGGAAAGTTCCTCTTCCAGCGAAAGCAGCGGCGCGCGCAGTTCATTCGCGCGCGCGGCGATCACCTGCATTACAGCGGACGATTGCGGGGCGACGATGACGGGCGTGCCGGGTTTGATGATGCCCGCTTTTTCGCCCGCGATTTCGGGCAAGGTGTAGCCGAGATGCCGCTGATGATCGTAATCAATCGGCGTAATCGCCGTCACCAGCGGCGCGCTGACATTGGTGGCGTCGAGCCTGCCGCCCAACCCCACTTCGAGGACGGCCAAATCCACTTTTTGCGCGGCGAAATAAAGAAAGGCCAGCAGCGTGAGTTGTTCAAACAGACTCGGCACGGTGCTGAGTTCGCCCGCCGCCAGCAAGCGTTCGCCCAACCGGCGCACTTCGGTCGCGTAATGCGCGAACTCGTCCTGACTGATGTCGCGCACCTCGGCCCCGTCGGCAATCCGCATGCGTTCGGTGATTTCAACCAGATGCGGCGAGGTGTACAGCCCCACGCGCAACCCGGCGGCGCGTGCGATGGCAAAGGTCATCGCGGCGGTCGAACCTTTGCCGTTCGTCCCGGCGATCAACACCGATGGATATTGCAATTGCGGCTGACCACAGGCGGCCGTCAACGCCAGGATGCGCGATAGGCCGAGATTCATCGTCTCCATCTCGTGGCCGCGCGCATACAGATATTCAATCGCTTGGGTGTAGTTCATAACGTCAGATGCGGCGATGATAAGGGCCAGGGCGAAACGCGGCAAACGCTAAGGCATGGGCATGCGCCGACTGAAACCGCTCCGCTGAACTGAAACTCTGGCCGACGCCTGAGTCGGACTCAGGCGTCGGCCAGAGTTTTTTGCCGGTAAAGCGTAGTGGTTCGAAGGGGAAGGCTTTCGCCGCAGATGAACGCTGTAAAACGCGGCTTAAACCGATGACTCAAGGGATTGATCTGCCTGACCGGCGCCGCTCTATGGCTTGGCGCTCTCCTTTGTCACACGCTCCTCCGAAGTGCCGACTATCGCCCAAACACTCCATGCCATCCAGCCAGTAAAGTCAGCCGCAAACCGGCCCACAATTGCAACCACCAACTGCCGCTCTGCCGCGCTACTTGCCAAACGGCGCGGCGATGCAGTTCGCGCAGGATGGGACTGGTTTCGACAAAGGCGGCGGCGCGGCGCGTGTCGAAGAGGTTTTCGAGGATTGAGCGATGCGAGACTTGCAACGCATTGCGCTGGTGGTCGGCGTCAAGCAACGCCGTAGCGAGGTCAAAGACGAAACGATCCCATTCGCGCAGCGCGCCAATGTTGATGTGCGCCAGGCGTTGCTGGCTGCTCTCATATTCGCCGCGCAACAGATCATCCACGGCCAGCAACAGCAAATGCGGATCGGTCATGTGATCGGGCGGCAAGGTAAGCGCGTGTTGGCTGACTTCGCGGCTTTCGCGCTCGCGTTTGAGTTGGCGCAAAGCCAGCGCCAGGTTCCAGAGCATCCAAGGTTCCAGCTTGGCGCGTTTGTGCCAATCACTCATCCAGCCCGCCGCCGCGCGCAAATCGCCAATCTCATAGAGGTTGTAACCGACTTGCGCCCACGCGGTATCGTCGGCACGCAAGGCTTCGTGGTAGACATCAACATAGCTGCGCAGCCGGTGTTTTTGCCGCCCTTCGGCCAGCGTGCCGATCCAGGCAATAGACGCCTTGCGCCAACGCTCTTCCAGCTCCGGCCCTGCGCCCTTGAGCGCTTCCAACCAACCCTGGCAACGATCCCATTGCTTGCGGCTGGCGCAGCGTTCGATCCAGAGGATGGCGGCGTTGGTGTTGGCTTGGGACGTGTCGAGAAAGGTCTCCAACACTTCGTCAACGATCTGTTGCCAGCGCGCGACATCGCTGGCGTCAACCGCTTGATCCAATTCACGGCGGCTGTCGCTCTCTGACAAACACAGTTCGCGCAAGCGTTGGCGCGCCGTGTCGTAATCCTCGCGGGCCAGCGCCAGTTTCAACTCGCGCACGGTCGTCTCATCGCCGCCCAGGTATTGGCGCAGGCGCTTGGCGGTCGCTTCCGCCGCGTCGAGTTCGCGGTCTTCCAACTGCAAATCAAACAGCGTGGTGGCCGCGTATTCATAATTCGGATCGAGTTGCAGCGCGCGTTGCAGGCTTTGTTTTGCGCCGTCGCGGTCTTGCGTGCGCAAGCGCGCTTCGGACAAATAGCCCAGCGCCAGCGGATAGTGCGGCATCAGCTTCGCCATCGCTTCGGCAGCTTCCAGATAGGCGCGGTGCTCGTCGGTGGTGCGATACCAGTCGGCCAGTTGATACCAGGCGGGAAAATAGTTCGGCTCGTCTTTGACCAGTGCGCGCAAGATTTTGACGGCTTCGATGACTTCGCCGCGCTCGGCCTCAACATTGGCAGCCATGATGCGCAAATCGGCGGGCGGTTGTTCGCCAAAGATCGCGGGGCGGCAAGCGGCGCGCGCTTCGTCAAAGCGTTTGGCTTCAGTCAGCACACGCACACGCAGGCGATAGGCTTCGACCGAATGCGGTTGCAAGCGCAAGGCTTCATCAATAGCAGTCAGACGTTCGTTCAGCGCGCGCGGATCGGTGATCGTATTCGCCAGCGTCAGCCAGGCTTGCGGCGAACCGGGGCGCTGTTTGGTCAGCGTGCGCGCGCATTCGACGGCGAGTTCGGGCCTCTTCAATTCCTGCGCCCAATCGCGCAAGACGCGCCAGCCCCAGTCGTAGCCCGGTTCGAGCGTGATGGCGCGTTGAATGCGTTTGAGCGCTTCTTCTTTTTCGCCCAGATGCCAGAGCAGATCGGCCAGACAGCCGTGGTTGAAATGATCGAGCGGCGTCAGGGCACAGGCGCGCTCCAAAACCTCCTTGCCCTTTTGCCGGTCGCCGGCGCGTTCGTAGGCTTCGGCCAATTGCTGGGCCGCCGCGCCCCAACTCGGATTAATGCGCAGCGCTTGTTGCAAGGCTTCAATCTCGCCCGGCGTGTTCAGCCGCACGCGCTGCACCTGCGCCAAATCGAGCCAGAGGCGCGGCATCAGCGGAAACCGTTGCGACGCTTGCTCGGCCAGTTGCAAGGCTTCGTCGAGGCGCTGCAAATCCACCAACTGTTCGATCACCGCCGACCAAGCCAGGGCCAGATCAGGGCGCGCCTCAAGCGCCGTTTGCAAAAAGCGCAAGACTTCTTCCGCATCCAGCGTGTCTTTGGCTTGCTGGCGATAGGCCAGCAGGCCGTCGCCGAAGGTGACTTGGTTGATCAATTCTTGCTGAATCAGGTCGAACGTCGCGCGCCGTTCAGCAGGCGTATGCGAAAGCGCCGCCAATTCGGTGATCGCATAATCGGTGTCCACTGACAATTTGATTGACTGGCGAAAATCGGCTTTGGCCGCTTCGACGCGGCCTGCGGCGGCGTGCACAGAACCGCGTGTGCAATAGCTGTACGGGTTTTCGGGTTCGAGTTGAAAGGCCTGTTCCGCCGTTTGTGTGGCTTCGTCGTATTGCTGCAATTGCGCCAGCCGGAAGGCCAGTTCACGTTGCGCCCAGGCATCCATCGGATCAATCTCGACGACGTGACGCAACGTCTTGACGGCCTCTTCCGGCTGTTCGCGCAACCATTCGACCAGCATCTGGTGTAGCGGCAAGCTGTGCGGGAAGCGTTGCGTGACGCCGCGCAGAAATTCAATCGCGGTTGTCTCGCCAGCGGTTTCAGCCAGCAAGCGCGCCGTGTGGCGATTGGCATCGGGCGCGAGCGGTTCGACTTCCAACACCGCGCGCCAGAGTTCCAACGCCTGCGGCAACTGACCCTGATAAACCGCAATCAGCGCCGCGCAACGCAACCACGACGTGCGCGAGGCTTTGCCTTCGGCCTGTGCGAGCAGCGTTCGGGCTTGCTCGAAATTGCCGTAACGCGAATGCGCGTCTGCCGCATACAGCAACAGGTCGCCATCCTCCGGACGCATCTGCAAGCCGGTCGCCAGCACTTGCAACGCGCGCGTCTCGTCGTCCACCTGTTCGTAAGCATTCGACAGCGTGCGCGCGGGCAAGCCGGAGCGTTTGCCGAACCGTTGGACGCGGTCTTCCAACAGCTTCAGCGCCGCCTGCGTCTGGCGTTGCTGGCGCGCGGCGATGAAATAGCCATGCACGTATTGCTCGCTGGTGTCTTTCAAGCAGGCGGCAATGCGATATAGCTCGCAAGCCTCGGCAAAGCGGCGCTGCGACCAAAAAATGCCTGCCGTCAGGTAAATGCTATGCGGGTCGGTGGGCCGGTAGCGCAGCACCCGTTGCAAAAACCGCAGCGCGCGCTTTTGCGTGCGCGCATCGTCGCTCAGCTCTTCGGCATATTGCTGCCAGAACAACGGATCGAAAAAACGGCTGGGGTCTTTTTTACGGCGCGCTTCGTCTTCTTCTTCATCATCGCTGTCTGTATCAGCCTCGGCATTGCTTGATTCATCCACAGGTTGAGCATCAGCCCCATCAGCGGGTTTCTCTTCTTTCCCGCGCCACTGACAAAGCTCTTCCAGATAGGCCAGGCGTTCGCTACGCCGCGCCAGCACGCGCAGGCTGTAAATCTTGCTCATCTTCAGATTGGCGTCTTCGGGAAAGAGTTCGAGCAGCTTTTCGACGCAGGCCAGAATCTGCGCGTGGTCTTCGTCGTACCAGGCCATCACCAGTCGCGCCCAATGCGTCAGCCGATGTTCGGGGTACGCCGCCTTCAGTCGTTGCCAAACGGTTTCCGCCGCCGCGCGTTGATGTTTTTCCAGCGCGTCCTGAATTGCGTACAACTCGTCATACAGCCCAGCCTCGCGCAAATCCAAACCCTCCAGCAAGGCTGCTTGTTCGCGCGGCGCCAGGGCCATCCCGCGCGGGCCGCTGGAACGATAGTGTTTGAGCAAACCTTCGCCCAACGCTTCGCCCAGACTGCTGATGTATGGATCGCGCAGCAGCAACGTGCCGCGTCGCTGGTCATAGCCAATGACCGCCTGCAAATGCGCATTGCCGGGATCAACCGTCGCCAGTGTGAACGGCACACCGCGCTCGATGAGTTTGACCGCGTCATCCAGATTGACGCAAAACTCGCGCGTGACATAGCCGTTGTCGGCGGCCCATTTGCGTTCGCTGTAATCGGTCGTGCCGCCATAGCAAATCTGTTCGGCGACGCTCAGGTGTTCGGCAGGCCGCTGCCAATACCGGCTGAGCATCGTCAGCGTCGCGGGCGCGCAGGTCAGGTGATGCTGGCGAATGAAATTGACCGGCAAGATGCGGCGCGGTGCGGCGCCGTCTGCCTTTTTCATGTGCTTCGCCACTTGTTTGAAAAAATGGCTGTCGGTCTTTTCGGCCAGCGTCTGCGCCTCGGCAAAATCGCCGCACATATACGCGGCATCCGAACGCCGCCCGTTCAGCCACTTCCAATCGTCTTCCTCCAACAGCGGCGACAGTTCGATGAAGCGCTCCCAGTTGGTGCGCGCGGCGCGGTGCAATTCCAAGTCGGATTGCAGTTGCGCCAATTGAGCGACGATGGCGGCGCTTTCCAGTTGCCGACTGGCTTCGCCGAGCAGCATCAAAGCGTCCTGCTCGCGATCCAGCAGGACAAACAATTGCGCCGCCGCCTGCACCGCCGGGCGATACCAGGGACGCAACGCCAGCGCGTGCTGGGCCGCCTGCAACGATTCTTCGTAGCGGTCTTGCAATTCCAGCAGCGAAGATTTTTCGACCCAGACATAAGCCTCGGTCGGATCAGCAGCCGCAGCTTTGGCTAACCACTGCTCAGCTTCTTCAAAGTCGCGCAAACTCCCCAGCACCAGCGCGCGCAAGCCGTACCAATCGGCCAGCAACGCAGGCGTCGCAGCGGGAAGTTCAGGATGTTGTTTCAGAAAATGCCAGGCGCGGAACGGCCCGTGCCGGTCAAGAATGACGCGCGCATAAAAGTATTGCGCCTCGGCGTGCGTGCGATCTTTGCGCCACGCGCTCAGATGATGGCGATACGCCAGCTTACTGGAACCGAGCACATACGCCATACGCCCCGCCAGCACCCTGGCATCGGTGCCCTGCCATTCAGCCAGCGGCGCAAGCTGTTCGGCGGCACGATAGGCCTGCAAATACAGGCCGCGCTCGTAGAGATCGAGAATGGGGGCGAGTTGTTCAGCCGAGATATGCATGCTGGATTTGAGATTCAATTGGTCAAGCAACGCGCCAGCGCTTCCAATTCACGGCAAAACGCTGCCGCTTCGGGCGCTCCCTCAGCGGGCGACCACGGCGCGAAGTCTTTGTCTGAATCTTGCACATACCCGCCCGCCGGCTGGCCTTTGACTTCGTAAATCACCGCGTCGGTCAACGCCACCAGGCTGTGCCAAACGCCGGGCGGAATATCCATGCCCAGACAGCCCGTCGCGTGCGCCAGCAACCGGCTGTGCGCCCAATCCACTGTGCCGTCTGGCGTGCCATCGTCATTGAAAATCAAGACTGCCAGTTGGCCGCGCAACAAAATGAAACCTTCGCCTTTGTATTTATCGGGATGGCGATGCGGGCGGACGTAGGTGCCGGGCGTCAGCGCATTCAACATGCGATGGCAATGTTCCCAATCATCGTCGTGCAAGCGTTGAATGGCGCGTTTGCGCGGATGCTGGCGCGCCTGCGCGAGCAATTCGTCAAGCGTGGTTTGTTGAATGGATTGAATCGGTCGTCGGTTCATGAGTGTTTCCGTCTGCGGCTGTTCAAGGAGGACTGCGCGTTGCCGGGCGAATGTAGCCTAATTCAAAAATTTGCGCTACCGTGCGGCACGCTTATCAAAGAACCCGGTATCTTTGCCACAGAGGCACAGAGACACAGAGCAATGCACCTGAACCAATCGGCTGTTTTCCGCATTTTCTGGCCTCTCACGTCCTTCTCTCTGTGCCTCTGTGCCTCTGTGGCAAACTTTCTTGAAAGGAATAACTCTCAGACCATGAAAGTCAGTCTGCCTCCCGCTATCGAAGAATACCGCGATGAACATTGGCAACGCGAAGGCACGTCTCAAATCGAGACCGTGACCGAAGCCGAGCGCTTTATCGAGAAAGTCGGTTTCGCCAATTGCCTGACCGATACGCGCAAACCGGGGCCGTCGCTTTACGTCGCCGTCTGTGGGCGGCGTGATGCCGTCATGCCGCGCAACGTCCAGAAAGACCCCGAAGCCTCGCACACCTGGTTGTTGAAAGATGACTTGGTGCGACGCGGCAAGGTCTATTACGGCAAATTGACCAAAGCGCGCACGCTCTTTCTGGCCCCGCGCATGGTGCCGTTTTTCAACGCCGTCTGGGGCGTGCCGAAAGCGCAAGAGAAGAAGCGTCTGAGCGCCAATGCCCAAGCGGTGTTGAAAGTGCTGCGCAAAGAGTGGGAGATGGCGACCAGCGATCTGCGCGAGGAAACCGGCATCGCCGACCGTAAGGCGCTGACCGCCGCCATTGATGAATTGCAAGCCGCGCTGCTCGTCGTGCCCAGCGAAGTCGTTTACAAACCGAAATTCACCTATATCTGGACGCTGGCGCTGGCGCGCTTCCCCGAACAGTTGGCCGAGAAAGTCGAACGTTCAATTGCCGTGCGCGAGCTGGCGCGCTGCTTTTTGCAAAGCGCCGGGCTGACTTTGCCCGGTGAGATGGCGCGCGTCACCGGTTTGGCGCGGCCCGAAGCGGGTTTGGGCAATCGGGCGTTGGTGAAAGAAGGCTTTGCCGTTTCGCCCGCGCAAGGCGTTTACGTGCTGACGCAGTTGCAACACCTGCGCTGAGTGGCGTCTAAACCTCTTTCGATCTTAACCAAATCCTCACACAACCGGACGCGCCGCCAGCTAAAATCCCGGCCACATTTCATAAACGAAGGTTGCGATCACACGATGCGTCATCTCGCGGCTGCGCTCAAATTCGGCTGGACTTGGTGGTGGGGTTTCGGCCTGCTCATCGCAGTGCCAGCGCTGGCGCTCGCGCTCTTGGGCTTGCGCGCCGTGCGGGCCGAGCGCATCGAACGCGAGCAGCAAATCCGCGAACAGCAAACCCAGATTGCCCGCTTGGCTGACGCGGCGCTGGCCGGCGCATTGTCAGAATTGGAGAATGCAACGCAACGCGCGGTTGAGCCTGTGACCGGGAATGACGTTGTCTTTACATTCGAGCCGCCGGGGCTGTTGATCTTTCAGCGCGACCGGATCTGGTTTGGCGAAACCGACGCCGCAGCCAAGCTGCGCGCGGCGGATTGGCTGCCGGCCACGCAACGGCTGATCGAACAGGCGCAGGCGGCAGAAGCGCAAGGCAGTTTGCCCGCGGCGTCGAGCCTTTATCATCGTCTCAGCAATGTTGAACCGAAGCTGCGCGGCTGGGCGGAACTCTGTTTGGCTCGTTTGGAACAACAACGCGGTACGGTGGGGACGCTGGCCTTGTTGAACGATCCGCTGTGGAGCCGCGTTGACGAACTCAGCCCGACCGGCTTGCCGTTGGCGCTGCTCATCTGTCCTCACGTTGAGCGCCTGCCAAAAGAAGAGCGCCAACGTTTCGCGGCGCTGCTGACCCAAACATTGGAGCATTTGCGCGGCGGGCGTTGGTGGTTGAGCTATGATGAGCGCCATTTCTATGATGAAGAGCTACGCCGCTTGCTCGCCAGTGTGGAAGCCCAGCCGCGTGTGGCTGACGCGCGGCTCAGCGAACTGGCGGCGCTCGAACGCTTCATCCGCGTAGCGCCGCCCAACAAGTACAACACCGCCACGCGCAGCTTTGAGCGAAACGGGCAGAGCGCCTTTCTGGTGTTGTGGACGCCCCCAACCGGCGACGCCTGGCGCGGCCTGGCCCTCGCGCCAGCGCGCGCCGCCGCCTTGAGCGAACCCGCGCTTGCGCCGCTGCTGGCAGGCCAACCGTTCACCGCCGCGCTGCGTGATGCGCACGGCGAACTGCTTTGGGGCAAGTTGCCGCACGCTTCGCCGAATGCTTTCACCGCCCCCTTGCGTGCGGTGCGCGGGTTGGAGTTGGTCTTCAGCGGCGCGGCGCAACGTGGCTGGCTGCAGCGGCGCGCGTGGCTATGGTACGGCTTCATCCTGCTGTTGTTGCTGATGCTGACGGTGGGCCTGGCGCTGACGGCGCGCGTGGTGCGCCGCGAAGTCGAATTGGGCCGGCTGCAAAACGAATTCATCGCGGCGGTCAGCCACGAATTCAAAAGCCCCATCACCAGCATCCGCCTGTTAATGGAGCGTCTCACGAGCGGGCGCGTGCACAGCGTCACGGCGACCGGCGAGTATCACGCCGCCATCAACCGCGAAACCGACCGGCTGGAACGACTGGTCAACCGCTTGCTCGAAACGCAGCAGATTCAGGCCGGGCACCGGCAATACAATTTCGCGCCAACTGCGCTGGGCGCAATCATCGAAACGGCCGTCGAAGAATTGCACCCGCATGCCGCAGCAAAAAGCATCCGGCTGGAAACGAGGATTGCAGCGGGGCTGCCTGAACTGCCGCTCGACAAGCTGGCACTGACCGACGCGCTGGAAAACCTGCTCGACAACGCAATCAAATATTCGCCCACAGGCACGCGCGTCACGGTGACGGCGCAAGCCGTGGATCACACCGTGCACATTGAAGTGTGCGACGAAGGCATCGGCATTGCGCCCGACGATTTGCCGCACATCTTCGACCGTTTTTATCGCGCGCGGCAGGGCGACCAGCACAGCGTCAAAGGCACGGGCCTCGGTCTCGCGCTGGTCAAAGCCGCTGTCGAAGCGCACGGCGGCACGGTCACGGTTGTAAGCCAGCCGGGAGAAGGCAGCCGCTTCTCATTGAGGATACCAACCAATGAGCAAAAGCATTGAATCAGAACCGGTGATTTTTCCCCTGGGTACGCAGCGCTTCCAGCGTGCGGGCTCAGCAGTGGACGCATTGATGCCGATAGGGTTTCCCTCCGGTATTCATTCGTTCGCTGCCAAGCCCGCACGCTGGAAGCGCTGCGTACCCAGGCTGGAGGCCACTCACAATGGCGCGCATTCTGGTAGTTGATGATGAACCATCCATCGTCCTCGCGGTCAAAGACGAATTGCTCTTCGAGGGTTATGAAGTGGACGCGGCGGCGGACGGTCACGCGGCGCTCAGCAAAGCGCGCGCGCTGCGGCCCGATGTGTTGCTGCTCGACCTGATGCTGCCGGGGCTGAACGGCTTCCAGATTTGCCGGCAACTGCGCCCGGAGATGCCCGACATGTGGATCATCATCTTCACCGTGCGCGGCCAGGAAGCGGATCGCATCACGGGTTTTGCGGCGGGCGCGGATGATTACGTCACCAAGCCGTTTTCGCTGCGCGAACTGGTCGCCCGCGTCAAGGTGGGCTTGCGCCGCCAACGCGGCAATGGCGCGCAGCCGATTGCCGCCTTCGGCGAGATTGAGCTTGACCGCCAAGCCTATCGCGTGACGAAGCGCGGCGCGGAGGTGGCCTTGACGCGCAAGGAGTTTGAAATCCTCGATCTGCTGGCGCGGCATCCCGGCGCGGTCATCACGCGCGATGACTTTCTCGACCAGCTTTGGGGCGCGGAGGTTTACATCACGCACCGCGTGATTGACACGCACGTCGCCGCGCTGCGCAAGAAGATCGAAGACGATCCGAACCAGCCGAAGTATGTTTTGAGCGTGCGCGGGATTGGTTACAAGCTGGGGCTGTTGTCTTAGAGGCTGTTTGAAAGTTGCGGAACGTTTTAGCTCCGTAGGAGCTAAAGAACCAGCAACCTTTCAAACAGCTTCTTATCCAAGACTGAATCTGATCTTGACCGAACCTTAACCCGCTTCACCGTGCGCCTCTTTAGATTCCGTATCGTCCGAGCTAAACCGAGACGGACAAAGATCAACACTACAAGGAGGCTAATACCATGCAACGTTCTCGAATTCACCTCATCATCGCCATCGTCTCCGCCAGCATCGCGCTGACCGTCTTCACCACGTTTGCCCAGCAGCAGAATCCGCGCCAACTGTTTGAACACGCGCGCATGCTGGACGAAAGCAATCAGAACCTGACCGAAGCCATCAAGCTTTACGGCCAGGTCGTCAAACAGGCACAGGAGCAGCGGGCATTGGCGGCGCGGGCGCAGTTGCGCGTCGGGCTGCTCTATGAACGGCTGGGGCGTAAGGCCGAAGCGCAGCGGGCGTTTCAAGCAGTGGTCAGCCAGTATGCCGATCAAGCTGATGTCGTGCGGCAGGCGCAGGCGAAGTTACCGAAAGGCACGAATGCCGTAGCGAGTATGAATCATAAAGCTGCGACCGGTCTTACAGTCCGACGGGTTCCAATCGAGACTGGCATGAACCCTTCTGCCGTTTCCCCTGACGGTCGTTATCTCATCGGCGAGAATGACGAGACTAAAGACTTAATCGTTCAGGATTTGATTACCGGCGAAAAACGCCGTCTGATGAATAAGCCATCTAATAAGGACGAATGGTTCGAAGACGCCATCCTTTCGCCCGAGGGTAAGCAAATTGCCACTGTCTGGGGGACTAACGAGGATAGATTCCACGAACTGCGCATCATGGGAATTGATGGGAGCGGCAGTCGCCTGCTCTATCGCAAGGATACTTATCTTTGGCCTGGTAATTGGTCGCCGGATGGGAAATACATCCTGACGGAATTCGATGAAGAAAAGAAAGAAAGTATGGCGCTGATCTCCGTGGCTGACGGCTCCGCACGCTTGCTCAAATCGGTGAGTTTTGAAAAGCGTCCGGGTGGCATCAGCGGAATGTATTTTTCACCTGATGGACGTTACATCGCCTATGGATATTACCCGCCGAATGGTTCTGACCAACATGACATTGCTGTCATCGCCAGCGACGGAAGCCGCGATGTCCCGCTCGTGCAATCACCGGCGGATGACCAACTGCTGGGCTGGACGCCGGATGGGAAGGGCATTCTTTTCTCCAGCGACCGTTCTGGAACCATAGACGCCTGGGTGATTCCGGTGGCTGATGGAAAGCTCCAGGGGTCGCCGGAGTTAGTAAAGCATGATCTGGGAAAGATTTGGCCGATGGGAATTACCAGCAATGGCGCTTTCTACTACGGCCTCGGTCGAAGAACGATAGAAAGAGACATGTATACGGCCACGCTTGCTCCTGAGACAGGCAAGCTCGTCGGCTCTCCAGTGCTGGCGAAAACGCGCTACATCGGCTTCAGCGGTGGACATGATTGGTCTCCTGATGGTCGCTACTTAGCCTACAGATCGCAGTTGTGGTTAAGGGAAGGCAACCCGGGAGTAGATAAGCTTATTATTCTGAATCCTGAAACGGGCGAGGAGCGAGCGGTGCAGACTAAACTCAGGCGATTTAGCCCGCCACGCTGGTTCCCTGACGGGAAATCCATCCTCGTGCGCGATCAAGCAGAAGGTGCAGGCCTCTTCAAAATTGACGCCGAAACGGGTAACACCACGCTCCTCGTTCCCGAGAAGCCAGGATCAGAGTTGTTTGGGCCAGTGCTATCACGCGATGAGAAAGAGGTCTTCTATCAGAACAAGAACATCTTATGGAAGCGCAATATTGAAACCGGTGAAGAGAAAGAGCTCTATCGCGCAACAACGCCAACTAAGAATCCGGCCCTCACAGGAAACATTGCACTCTCGCCAGACGGCCGACGATTCGCTGTCAAATTCGGGCAATCCTTAATCGTGATTCCTGTTGCCGGAGGGGATACCCGCGAATTATTGAAGCTGCGGGAACATGAACCATTCACAAGCTATGGCACAGTCGCCTGGACGCCAGATGGACGGAACCTGCTGTTTATTGATGGCGGTGACAAGCAGCCTGAGTTATGGCGCATCCCCGCCGGCGGTGGTGAGCCACAGCAACTTGGACAGCTTATGGAAGGAGCCTTTGATTTGCGTATCCATCCCGCCGGACGGCGCATCGCTTTCTCGGCCTCGCAGAAGAAAAATGCCGAAGTCTGGGTGATGGAGAACTTCCTGCCAGCAACGCAAGCTCAGAAAGCATCCGTGTCACGGCGCTAGTTCAGTGCCTATTCGGTGTCCGAAAAATCGTGCCACGCAGTGAAGCGATCAAGTGGAAACAGGCGCGGCGTCATCACAACGCTGCGCCTGTTTCGCTGTGCCAACGCGCCTGTGGAAAAGGATGCTAGTACTCCATCAAGCTGTAAGTGATGGATGCTGAGAGCGCATCCGGGATGTAGGGCGGGATTAAATCCCGCCCTACATCCCTCATTTTCAGCTTGATGGAGTACTAGGCAAAGCTCGCTTACTTGCGGGAGACTTTTTGCAGCAGTTGCTCGAGTTCGAGGGCAAAGGACGCGGCGCTTTGGAAGCTGCGCAATTGGCGAATGATGACGCCATCGGGCAAGACAAACCGAATGTCCGGCAAGCCTGCGACACCCAGCCGTTGCGCGATGTCCGGATATTTGTCCGTATCAATCCTGAGAAAAACGGTCTGTTCCAATAGCGCTTTTACTTGCGGGTCTGGAAACGTCAGCCGTTCCAGTTGCCGGCAGGGCGCGCACCACTCGGCATTCAGATCAAGCACGAGGGGTTTGTTTTCGGCCTTTGCCACGGCCAGCGCTTCGTCCAGCAAGGCGAAGCCGGTTGGCAATGTCGTGGTGACCGGCGCGCTGGTTTTGGTTGCGTCCGTCACCACCTGGGCCGTGTAACCAGCACCTTTCACCGTCGCCAGCAACAGCTTCACATCGGCTTTGGCCGGATCGAACGTCACCAGGAACTCATCCCGGTCGAGCAGCATTTCAATCTTTTTGACTGCGGCAAGCCCGTCCAGGGCCTGTTTGACCGTTTCCGGTCAGGCCATTCAGACCGCGCCGCTTTTGCTTTTGCTGAAGCCATCAATATGCAGCCGGATGGTTTTCAGCTTGGCTTGTCCGCTGGTTGGCAGTTTGTTTGACTGTGCTAGCGCCGCCCCACCGAGCAGCAGTAGCGACAGAAGTAAGTTGAATGTTTTGGTCATCACAATGGTTGGGAAATTGCCGCGCGTATTCATTGCGCCAGCCGGTTGTACTTTTTCAAGACCTCGCGCAAACGGTCGTGCGGCAGCGCGTAAACCATGTTGCCGTTGACGCCCGTCATCGTTTCCGCCGCGATCATGGCATTGACGATGGCTTCCTCGGTGGCATCCGCAGTGGCGCGGAAGAGCGGGTTGATACGTTCGTTGGGCAGCATCGTCAATTGGGCCACGCCGTTGCTCTTGGCGATGTCGGCATTGGCGGTGGAAAAGGCGATGAAAATGTCGCCCGAAGAATTCTCGCCCCGGCCACCCATCACGCCGATGCCCAGCGCCACACGCCGGATCACACGTTTTAATTGATGCGGCAGCAGCGGCGCATCGGTCGCCACGACGACGATGATCGAACCCTGGCCTTCTTCTTTCTTGCCGGGCGCGGGTCTGAGGTCATTGATTTCTTTGCCGACCGGGACGCCGGCAATGCGCAACAAATCGCGCGCGCCATAGTTCGCCTGCACCAGCACGCCGACGGTGTAGCCGCCCTCCTGTGCGCTGAGCATCCGCGACGACGTGCCGATGCCGCCTTTGAAACCATGCGCAACCATGCCTGTGCCGCCACCGACATTGCCTTCGGCGACGAGGCCGGACTTCGCATTTTCAATCGCCGCGAAGACGTGCTCCTTTTTGACGTGAAAGCCGTTGATGTCGTTCAGAAAGCCATCGTAAGTCTCGGCCACGACGGGCAAGCTAAAATCGCCCGAATAGCCTTCATTCATCCCGCGCCGCGCATTCCATTCAATCACCGCATCGCGCACGACGCCGACGCTGTGAGTGTTGGTAATCAGGATCGGCGTGCCCAGACAGCCGGATTCTTCCAGCCAGGTCGTGCCCGTCATCTCGCCATTTCCGTTGAGCGAGAACCACGCGGCAAACACACGGTCGCGAAAGTTTTTGCCTTGCGGAAAGATGGCTGTCACGCCGGTTCTGACCGGCCCTTTGCCGACGACCAGCTTGCCTTCGCCGGAGATCAGTGTGGTGTGTCCGACTTCTACGCCTTTGACATCGGTGATCGCGTTGAATGGCCCAGGCGTGCCGTCAAAGGGAACGCCCAGCGCGCGGGCACGCGGTTTAGATTGTGCTTGGCTTTTTAGCTGAGAGTAAAACAGGCTGAAGCTGGCAAGAGATATTGTCAGCAACAAGATAATGAAATTCCGCTGCATCGGCATATCTCCTTTATGCAATCAATTCAGGAATCACACGCCCCTCAACCACTGTCGGCACTTCCAAGCGCCCGTTGTGCTTATACGCCGTCTTGAATTGATTGAGGCCCATCAAATGCAAAATCGTGGCGTGCAAATCGTGCACGTGGGCGCGCTTCTCGATGGCTTTCAAGCCGATTTCATCCGTCGTGCCGATAAGCTGGCCGCCCTTGATGCCCGCGCCCGCCATCCACATGGTGAAGCCCCACGGATTGTGATCGCGCCCATCGCCTTTCTCGTTAAACGGCGTGCGCCCGAATTCCCCGCCCCAGACGACCAGCGTCGTGTCGAGCAAGCCGCGTGCTTTCAGATCGGTCAACAACCCGGCAATCGGCTGGTCGCTGGACGCGCACATCTTCGAGTGATTGCCCTCAATGTTGTTGTGCGCATCCCACGCGCTACCCGAACCGGAGTAAAGCTGAATGAAGCGCACGTCGCGTTCGACCAGCCGGCGCGCCAGCAAACACATCGTGCCGTATTTGTCGGTCACGGGATTGCCGATGCCATAGAGCTTCTTGGTCGCCTCGGTCTCTTTGCTCAAATCAACGGCTTCGGGCGCGGCAGCTTGCATGCGGTAGGCGAGTTCATACGAATTCAAACGCGCCAGCAATTCGCTGTCATCGGGTTTGTCGGCGGAATAACGGCGATTGAGTTGTGCCAGAAAATCAATCTTGCCGCGTTGCTGTGCGTCGCTGACGGTTTCGGGCGGCGTGACGTAATAAACCGGATTGGCGCTGGCGCGGAACTGCGTGCCCTGATACACGGCGGGCAGAAATCCGGCGCTCCAATTCTTCGTACCGCCCAACACCTCTGCGCCATCGGCCATCACGACAAAGGTCGGCAGATTCTGATTCGCTGTGCCCAGGCCATACGTCGCCCACGCCCCCAACGAAGGCCGCCCGGCCAGGATCGAACCCGTATTCATCTGGCAAACCGAACCGACGTGGTTCAAGCCATCGGCCCAGCACGAACGAATGATCGCCAAATCGTCGGCGTGCTCGGCGGTGTGCGGCAGCCAATCGCTGACCGGGATGCCGCTCTGCCCGTAGTTTTTGAACACACGCTTGCTCGGCATAATCGTATTCGACGCCGTGCCCATCGCGGTGATCGGACGCCCAAACGATTCCGGCATCGGCTGGCCGGCGAGTTTCAGCAACTCCGGTTTGGGGTCGAAGGTGTCCAGGTGCGAAGGCCCACCTTCCATAAACAAGAAGATCACTGATTTGGCGCGCGCGCGGTGATGCGGTGGTTTGGGCGCGAGCGGGTCAAGCGGCTGCTTTTGTTCAAGCGCAAAGCCATCTTCGGCCAGCATTGAGGTCAGCGCGAGCGAGCAGAGACCAGCGCTGGATTGCAGCAGGAAGTTACGGCGGGCGCGCAGCCCATTCGAAGTGTCATTCATTTTCTGTTTCCTCGGCCAGGCGCGTTAGTTGGGCAGCGCGCGCTCGAACTCGTCCACTGATACGCACGTGGCGGCAATCTCCGCCAGCCGCTCCAGCACGGTTGGGCTATCAATGCGTGCGACTGCTTCTTTCACTTGATGCGGTGGCTCTCCAAATCGTGCTGACAGGACTTTTAGCAACAGTTTGATCTCGCCCGTGATCTCGCCTTTGTCAAACCCTATCTGTTCTCTATAAGACATAAACTCCATCGCAGCTTCTCCATATTGGACGTTGAACTCGTCCTCGAATTTGATTTCTAAATCGGACGGCAAGCGCATGACCCACTCAATGAATCTCAGCACGCCATCCCAGTAAACAACCATTTTTCCGCGCTTGCCTTGATCCGCAATCGTCCTGATTTCCTCGGTCACCTCCGCTTGCAGCGCCATCCGCAGGTCATAACGCTTTTGCGGTTTGCCTTTGCTGGCCTGCGCCCGGCGATGCGCGCGCGTGACCAGCGAAAACGGATTCGTTTACCGCGCCAACTCCGGCGTGTCGAAATCCAGCAGCTTGGCGACCGGAAATTCGAGCAACAGTTTACAGCCCAGCGTCACGCGCTCAAATTTGTGGGGACGCCACTCACGCCGCGCATCCGTCAACAACACCAGGCTCGCCACCGGGCGCTTCAGCTTTTCGTAGATGCGGTAGTGATATTCAAAGACGCGCTCTTCCAGGTTCAGGATCGGCTCGTTCTACGCTTCGAGGTGCACGGCGATCAAACATTCGTGGCCGTCGAGTGCATAGGCTTCAAACAGCTTGTCCACTACGCCCTTCCGCACCAAACCGCGCGGCACGATCTTTTGCAGTTCCTTGTCAAGAAAACGCACCGGCCGCGTCCAGTCAATGCCCGCGCTGGCGGCGGGGAAGAAGTAATCCATGAACTCGCGCAGATAGCGTTCGATCACCTCTTTCCACGCGCCGTCAAAATCGTCGCGCGCCTTATCGGCCGGAGTTGTGCGTTGGCGTGCCATCAGTTGACATAGACAAACTCATTCGCATTGAACAGCACGTGGCAAAAATCAATCAACGCCGCCGCCTTTGCCGCCTCAAGTCCAGTTGGGGTATTGCGCGGCAATGCGACCGCCTGCTTTGCCTCAAGCCGCGTTTGGATGAGCGCGGCCTGCTGCTGCAAAAAGCTCAACGCCGCAGCGATCTCATCCGCCGCAGGTTGGCGGGCGAAGGCCAAACGATACGCCGCCGCAATCTGGGCATTCACATCCGCGCCCGCCGTCTGCAACACGCGTCCGGCGAAGGCTTGGGCGGCGCTCAAGGTCACTTTGTCATTGAGCAGGTTCAGCGCCTGGGGCGCCGTCGTCGTGACATTGCGACGCGCGCAACTCTCGTGCGAATCCGGCAAGTCGAAGGCTTGAAACATGGGGTAACGCGAATTGCGCCGCATAAACACGTAGATGCTGCGGCGGTTGCGCGCTTCCGCACTCTCCTTGCGATTCCAGCCGCCGCGCACGTCCATCTCTTTGGGGATTTCGGGGAAGACGCTCGGCCCGCCCATCTGCCGGTTCAGTTGCCCGCTGATCGCCAGGATGGCGTCGCGAATCTCCTCACCGCTCAACCGCTGCCGCCGGAAGCGCCAGAGCAATTTGTTATCAGGATCAGTTTGCGCCGCCTGCTCATTGAACGTCGTCGCCTGTTGATAGGCATTCGAGAGCATCAACAGCCGGTGCATTTTTTTCATGCTCCAGCCTTGCTCGACAAAGGTCGAGGCGAGCCAATCCAGCAATTCGCGGTGCGTCTCAACCTCGCGCATCTGGCCAAAATCGTTGGGCGTGCCGACGATGCCGCGCCCAAAGTGGTAATGCCACAGGCGATTGACCAGCACACGCGCCACCAGCGGGTTGTTTGGATCGGTCAGCCAGTTCGCCAAGGTCGTGCGGCGGCCCGTTGAGGTGACCTTGTCGCAAGGCTCAATTTTGGCATCGTGGCGATCAATCACCGACAAGTACCCCGGCTGGACTTCCGCACCGTAGTTGTCATAGCCGCCGCCTTTCAGCAAGAAATGCTTGGGCGCTTCCGGCCCGACGTCGGTGATGCCTGAACCAATGGGCAGCGGTTGCGGCTTGATGTTGTCAAAGGCGGCCAGTTGTTCGCGCAAGGTTTCCCATTGCTTCTTCTGCTCGCCTTTCAGTTTGTTGGCGATGCCGTTGCCGTCTTCATCAAAGCCATAATGCAGTTGCCATTGCGCCTTGTGGTACATCAGCCATTGCATCGTGTCGCGCTTTTCGGGCGGCATGGTGATCGCGGTTTGAATTTCAGCCGGATACTTTTCGAAGCTGTCGTCATAGAGCGCCTGTTTCGCGGGCGCTTCCAACTTCTCGATTTGCTCGCGCAAGTCTTTGGTCTGCGCTTCCCAGTTGGCGCGTTTGCGGGCGTATTCGGCTTGTTCGGCGCGCGAGACAAGCACGTAATCGTCTTTGGCGCGCGTCGCAGCGAAGAAGGCTTGCAGCTTGTAATAATCCTTCTGCAAGACCGGATCGAACTTATGATCGTGGCAGCGCGCACAGCCATACGTCGTGCCAAGGAAAACCGCGCCGACCGTGTCCGTGATGTCGTTGAGAATTTCTTGCCGCCGCTGCATCAGGTTGCGCGCGTTGTATTCGTCGGGATAGTGGCGATTGAAACCAGTTGCAACCAGCGCGTCGGGGTCATCCGGCCACAATTCATCGCCAGCGATTTGCTCTTTGATAAAGCGGTCGTAGGGCTTGTCGCTGTTGAACGACTTGATGACGTAATCGCGGTAGCGCCAGATATTCGGGCGCGTGTCGTCGGCCTTGAACCCATCGCTCTCGGCATAGCGCGCCAGGTCGAGCCAGTGCCGCGCCCATTTCTCGCCGTAACGCGGACTCGCTAACAGCCGGTCAACTACTTTTTCAAACGCGCGCGGCGAACGGTCAGCCACGAAGGCGTTGACCTCTTCTGGCGTCGGCGGCAGACCCGTCAAATCAAAAGTCGCACGGCGCAGCAAGGTAATTTTGTCGGCGCGCGCTGAGGGCGTGAGGCCACTCGCTTCCAGCTTCTGCAAGATGAATGCATCCACCGGCGTCTTGATCCAGGCGCGATTTTTGATGGCAGGCACGGCAGGCTTCTGCACCTTTTGATAAGCCCAGTGGTTCAAAAGCTCCGCCTTAAATGGCAAGTCATCGGCCATTGCCAAGGCACCGCCAGTCAGCGCCAGCGCGACGAGTACAGCCTTAAAACGAGTGAAGCTGCCCATAACTTTTTTCTCCAGAGTAGCAGGGAGGTTTTACCAATTGACGAGCACGTGTATTCTTCAGTCAGTATCGGCTGAAGTCAATCAGTTTGGAGGTTTTGAGGGCGTGCCACACAACTACATGCATTCAGAGATATTCAACCACGAAGAAACGAAGAGCACGAAGCAAAATACAGAAAGTGTCCAGGCTTCTCGTCTTTTCCTTCGTGCTCTTCGTCTCTTCGTGGTGAATTCGCTTTTCGCCAGCTTGACTGTGGCGATTTACGCGCAACCGCGCATCAGCAACTTCGCGGGTACAGGCCAGGCCGGGTATGCCGGTGATGGCGGCCCCGCCAAAGAGGCGCAACTCAACCAACCCTTCGGTCTCGTGCGCGGCCCCGACGGCGCGTTGTATGTTTGCGACACCAATAATCACGTCATCCGCCGTATAGACCGCAAAGGTATCACCACTGTCGTGGGCACGGGCCAGAAAGGTTACAGCGGCGACGGCGGCCCGGCCTTGCAAGCGCAACTCAATGAACCTTACGAAGTACGCTTCGACAAAGCAGGTAATCTCTATTTTGTCGAACGGCTCAACCACACCGTGCGCCGCGTAGATGCCAAAACCAAAATTATCACCACCGTCGCGGGCACAGGCCAACCGGGTTTTTCGGGTGATGGCGGCCCGGCGAACAAGGCACAGTTGAATCAGCCGCACAGCATCCAATTCGACCGCTTTGGCGATCTGTACATCTGCGACATCCTCAACCACCGCATTCGCAAGGTGCTGCTGAAAGAGGGCCTCATCCTGACCGTGGCGGGCACGGGTGAAAAGAAGCCTACGCCCGAGGGCGCCCCCATCGCGGGCACGCCGCTCAATGGCCCGCGCGCGCTCGATTTCGACCGTAACGGCGACCTCTGGCTGGCGCTGCGCGAAGGCAATGCGGTCTATCGCTTCGACATGAAAACCCACACCATTCATCACGTCGCGGGCACCGGCAAGCAAGACTTCACCGGCGGCTTCATAAAAAGTGGGGGACCAGCCAAAGAAGCGACGCTTTCCGGCCCCAAAGGCTTGAGCATCGCGCCCAACGGCAATGTCTACTTAGCCGACACCGAAAGCCATTCGATCAGGATGATTGATGTGCGCAAAGGCACGCTCGAACTGATTGCGGGCACGGGCGCAAAAGGCGATGGAGCCGATGGCAATCCGCTGGAATGCAAGCTGGCGCGGCCCCACGGCGTATTTGTGGATAAGGATGGCGCGATTTATATCGGCGATAGCGAAGCGCACCGGGTACGCGTGATCAACCGCTAAAGCGACAACCAATACGTGGAAGAATCTATGCTGAATGATTTGCCTTTTCGCCAAGCTGCGCCAACTGACGCCGAGGCCATCGCTGCCCTCGTCAATGCCGCCTTCCGTGTCGAGCGCTTCTTTATAGACGGCGACCGCACGAATCCTGACCACATCCGCACACAGTTACAAGCCGGTGTCTTTTTGCTGGCGGAAGAGCGCAGCCAACTCATCGGTTGTGTCTATGTTGAGTTGCGTGGCGAACAAGGTAAGCAAGGCTACTTCGGCTTGTTGGCGATTGATCCGGCGCGGCAAAAGACGGGGCTGGGCAAACGTTTGGTGATGGCAGCCGAAGATTACTGCCGCGCGGCGGGCTGTCGTGAGATGGAATTGCAAATCGTGAATGTGCGGGAGGAATTGCCGGGTTTTTACCAGCGGCTGGGCTATCACGAGACGGGCACGGCGCCGTTCAGGGCCAATCATGAACCGCTGCTTCCCTGTCACTTCGTCAAGATGTCGAAGCTGCTTTAGCGCGCCACATGCTCACGGTTCCCGATCACAAAGGGCGTGCGTCAGAGTTTTGCACAAAGGCAAAACGGGCGGCGGCGGTGCGCGTAGCGCAACCTGCCGAGGTTGCGCCGCTTGACAGCTACGGCCAAGGCTTCACTTGCGACACCGCACAACCTCGGCAGGTTGCGCCACTTGCGCTGCAACGTTCGTTTCCGCCTGCGCAAAACTTTGACGCGCACCCGATCACAAACTTGCGGTATCCAGTCCGCTCGTTTCCGGGTAAACTTGGCCGACTGCCGGGCAGCGATCAAGCCCAAGCTGACGACTGAAGCAAGCACACGAGGTAAGCATGCGGTTCAAACAGAGTTTGTTTTTCACGGCTGGTTTTTTGGCGCTCAGTTTCAGCGCCGCCGGCCAGCAGCACACCGCGCGGCCACGCACGGTGGTGCATTCGCCCGCCCCAGTTACTACGATGGATGCGGGGAATCTGAACACCGCGCGCACCTTGCTGGCGGCAGCGCGAGCCACCGCGACGCTTGGTGACCGGGCGCAAAGCATCTCGGCGCACTTGATCGGCGCGCCTTATCTGCTCAATCCGCTGATTGGTTCACCGACTGAGCCCGAACAACTGGTCACGCGCTTCGATGGGTTCGATTGCGTGACGTTTGTCGAGACGGTCTTGGCGCTGGCGGTTTCGCATAGGGCCGAAGAGTTCCCCGCCAAGCTGCGCGAAATCAGGTATGAAAATGGCCGCGTGGATTACCGCGCGCGATTGCATTATATGACCGCTTGGTCGCGCTATCAGGTGCAACGCGGCTTTTTGCATGACCTCACCAGCGGGCCGGGCACGCTGGAAAGAACTGTCACCTTGAGCGTTGTGCCGGGCATTCCGCCCAAACAGATAAGCTTTCGCTATTTTCCCAAACAGGAACTTGACCGCGTCAGCAAATGGCTGGCGAATGGCGATCTGATTTTTTTTGTTGCGCCGCACCAAGACCTCGACGTTTATCACGTCGGACTGGTTTTTCGTGAAGGCGGCAAATTGCTGGTGCGGCACGCGCGGCAACAGCGCGGCCAGGTGATTGAGCAACCGCTGGCGGGCTTTATCAGGCTGATGCAAGGGACGGGGTTTATGATTTACCGCCCGGTTGAAAATACAGCCGACCTCAGACCAACACATTGACACCTGGCAATGCGCTACGAGACGACGCCACGCACGTACTGCGGTGCTGGCCGCTTGGTGCCAGTGCGCAGTAAGGTGCAAAGATTTTTTTCGACAACGGCTTTGCTGTGCCAGTAACAAGCACGGCGGCAACTCACTCAACAATGGCTGAGTTGCGCGCCATTCGGGCGCGCACAACTCAGCGCTGATTCCCCCTCGCAACAACAATCCAACTCCCCCTCCGGATGAAATTCAGCAGGAGCAGAAACGATGCTGCGTGCTTGGCGTGTGCTGGGGGGATTCCTTTGTTTGTGGCTGGCAGCGAATGCGTATGCCGCGCCGCTCGGTCAACCATCCGTGCAAATTCACGTTGATCAATTCGGCTATTTGCCCGCGCTGAAGAAAGTCGCGGTGATTGCCGAAGCAGCGCTGAACAATGCGAACGCAAGCGGCTATCAGCCAGGCACGATGTTTGAAATCCGCCGCAGCGTCGATAACCGCGTGGTGTTGCGCAGCCAGCCAAGCGTCTGGCGGCAAGGTGCGGTGCACGCGCAATCGGGCGACCGCGTTTGGTGGTTCGATTTTTCGGCGCTGACGCAAACGGGCGAGTATTACGTTTATGATCCGTCGAATGCGTTGCGCTCCGACAGCTTTCGCATCGGCGTGGATGTTTATCGGTCGGTCTTGCAACAGGCGACGCGCATGTTTTTTTATCAACGTTGCGGTCACGCCAAACAACAGCCCTTTGCTGATGCGCGTTGGGCCGATAGCGCCTGCCATTTGGCTGACCGACGCGCCCGTGACGTGCACGCCCCCCACGACGCCGCGACCGAACGCGATTTGAGCGGCGGCTGGCACGATGCGGGTGATTACAACAAATACACCATCCTCACGGCAGAGACACTGTCAGATTTGCTCTTCGCCTTCAGCAACAATCGCGCTATCTGGGCAGACGATTTCAATCTGCCCGAATCCGGCAACGGCGTGCCCGATTTGCTGGACGAGATCAAATGGGAATTGGATTGGCTGTTGCGGATGCAAAACCGCGACGGGTCGGTGCTGACCAAACTCTCCGCCGCCGATTTTCAAAGCGCTGCGCCGCCCAGCGCCGATGCGACGGTGCGCTATTACGGCGCAGCCAGCACCTCGGCCACGTTGGCGGCGGCGGTCTCGTTTGCACACGCGGCGCTGGTCTATCGCGAATACATGCCAGCCTATGCTGAACGGCTGGAATCGGCGGCAGGCCGTGCGTGGCGTTGGGCTGCGGCACATCCTGACATGCTTTTTGACAACGCCGGATTCGGCAGCGAGAGCACCGAGGTCAACGCCTATCAACGCGCGATGTTCAAACTGGCCGCCGCCATTTATCTATCGGCCTTGACTGGCGCGGCGGACTACGGCGTTTACGTCGAGGCTCATCTGCGCACGACCCATGCGTTGCAATGGGATTACTGGCATTGTTACGAAGCGCTGCTGCAAGATGCGCTTTGGTTTTATGCGGACTTGCCGAACGCGCCTGCCAAGACGGCGCAAACGCTGCGCGCGAGTCACGCCAGCGCCTTGCGCGGGCCAGACTTTCTGGCGGCGTTTCAGCAAGGGACGGACGCCTATCGCGCGTATCTGAAAGACGATTGTTACACCTGGGGCAGCAACCGCTTGAAAAGCCATCTCGGTCTGCTCTTTTTCCAACAAGCGACTCAATCAGCAACAGACGCGGCGCTGTATCGCGAAGCGGGCGCGCAGTATTTGCATTACCTGCACGGCGTCAATCCGCTGGGGCTGGTTTATCTGACGAATATGCGCGAGTACGGCGCGGCCAACTCGCTCAATGAAATCTTTCATCGTTGGTTCCGCAATGGCAGCGTGTGGGACAACGCCGCGACTTCGCCGCGCGGCCCCGCGCCCGGCTTTCTGTCGGGCGGGCCGCATCGCACGTTTGCGCCTTCGCCGGAATACCAAGGCACACTCCTAACCAATTTGCATCATCAGCCGCCCCAACGCGCCTATCTGGATTGGAACGGCGACTGGCCGGAAAATTCGTGGGAGCTGACCGAACCGGCGATCTATTATCAGGCCGCTTATCTGCATCTGCTGGCCACCACGCTCACGCAATACCAGGCGGCTCCGCCCAGCACCGCGCTCATTTCGCAGCGTTGAGTTGGCCCGTGGCTCTGGCAAAGTCCTCAAAACATCTGGCAAAGACCTTTGGCTGACTCCTGATTCCTGACTCCTGACTCCTGATTCCTGACAAAGTGAAAATCAGCCGAGATTTTTAGGTAGGCAGGAATCAGGAGTCAGGAATCAGGAGTCAGCCAAACCGTTCGAGCGCTCGCGCTGGCGACTTTGCAAGAGCACTGGTTGAGTTGGAGGATTCTGGCGCAAGCGCGCGCTCATCGGCCATAATGCGTTTGCAGTTCGCATTCACATCACTTCATTCCCGGAGGCTTCACCAACGATGACCGCTCGACGCGACTTTCTCAAACTTGCCAGCAGCGCGGCTGTGAGCAGCGCTATTCTCACAGACCGGACCACCCAAGCAGCCGTCACTGAGACTGGTTTCAAAGGCCAAGTCATTCTCTTTTCCAAGCACCTGCCACAACTCGATTGCGCGCAATTGGCGCATGCGGTCAAAACGCTGGGCTTCGCGGGCGTAGACCTGACCGTGCGGCCCGGCGGCCACGTCTTGCCCGAACGTGTGACGGAGGACTTGCCCAAGGCCGTGGCAACGATTCGTGCTGCCGAATTGAGCGTGCCGATGATCACGACCGGTCTGGTGTCGGCCAGCGAGCCGACGGCCAAACCGATCTTGAGCGCGGCGGGCAAGGCGGGCATTCCCTTTCTCAAACCGGGTTACTGGAAATATCAGTTCAGCGACGTCCGGCAGGAGTTGGCGAAATTCGCCGCTGAATTTCGCGGTCTGGTGGAGTTGGCGAAACAGAACGGTGTGCAACTCGGCTTCCACAATCACGAAGGCAATCTGGGCGGGCCGCTGTTGGACGTAGTCAACACAATAGACACCCTGGATGCCAAGAGCGCTGGATATTACTTCGACGTGCGGCACGCCGTCGTCGAAGGCGGCGGCGCGGGCTGGAAGATCGCCTTCAACCTGATCGCCCCGCGTTTGAAGATGATCGCGGTCAAGGATTTTTACTGGGAGAAAACCGCCAAGGGCTGGAAGATCATCAACTGTCCGCTCGGCGCAGGCATGGTGGATTGGCAGGCGTATTTCAAACTGCTGCAACAAGCCAATTTCGCCGGGCCAATCTCGCTGCATTTGGAATACGAAATCGGCGGCGCGACTAAAGCAGCGGTAGAGGAGAATACGCTCGCGGCGGCGCAGCGGGATTTGGCGTTTGTGCAGGCGCGGTTGAAGGAGGCTTACTTGAGTTGAGGTTGCGCACTCTGGCGCGCCTGTTGAGCATCAAAGATAACGGCAGGCAAAAAGCCGACGCCGCCAGCTTGACAAGCAAGCTGGCGGCGTCGGCTTTTGATGGATGGAATGCGAGGCCGTTGGGTTAATAGCCGCAGCGTCCATTGAGTAAGGACCACATGTTAGCCAACTCATCGTAATCCTGCTGCCGGTTTTCGCGAATGGCCAGCACCGTTTGGTTCATCAACGTGTCGAGCAAGCTTTCGGGCGTGAAAACCATGCTGTTGCTCAGCGCCACCGAGGAGAAGCTGACTTGCGAACAGCGCAGCGGACTCCAGAAGACATTGAAGACGACCGGCGAACCCGGCCCGCCCGCGAGCGAAAGGCTCAGTTGCGCCGTCACGAATTCACGATTGAGCCGCTGTTGCGCGCTCGGCCCACCCTGCAAAATACCGCGAATCGCGGTGAGACTGTTCTGAATCCCCATCGGATTGTTGCTGTTATAACCCGCCGCCAGCACCGTGCCGCCCGGCCAATAGCGGAAGTTGTTCAGCAGGTATTGCGTCGAGCGCCAGCACACCGTGTCGCACTTCACGTTGTTCGGCGTGGGGGTTGGTGTCGGCGTGGGCGTGGGTGTCGGGCCAGTGCATTGCTCGCCAAAGTTGTAATTGGCGCCTTGCCCCAACGAGGCCAGGGGAATGTTGGCGAACATATCGTTCGTGGTAATGCCGCCCAGTGTGCCGACGGTGTCTTTGCCATCCGTCGCGCCCGCCGGTTGCGTTTCGGTGATCTTGAAGACGCCCGGCATCAGGTTGGGGAAGATGTAAAAGCCATTGGCATCGGTGGCGGTCGTTTTGTTGACCACGCCATTGATGTCATTACCGGTCAGCGTGATTGGCACGCCGCTCAAGGCCGGTTCGCCAGCCTCTTTGAGACCGTTGTCGTTGAGGTCGCAATAGACGAAGCCGGAAAGGCTGCCGGGCAAGGGTTGCACGGGCGGCGGCGGCAGGCAGGCATCGCAGACCAGCGCGCACATGCGGCCCGTCGGATACCAGCCGAAATCGCCGATGGTGATGCTTTCGCCATCACCATGATTGGCATCGAAGAGTTCACCGACGCGTTTCACGACCGCCGCGATATGCACGATGGAAATCGTGCCGGGCCAGCCCGCGCGCTTGAGTTCGACGACGTATTGCAAACAATCCATCAGGCGTGACGAGTTCATTGAGAAAATCGCCGTGATGGTCTGCGTCGTGCGGCCGCTCACCGCGTCGCCGGTAAACGGAATGAACGATCCCACATGAAGTTGCCCCTGCCCCTGCGCGTAAAGCTGCACGTCGGGGGCGAGTTGATTCAGGATCACGCCCTTCGCTTCGGCGGCGACGGTGAACATGGCGACCACAAAGGAACCGCTGCCATCGGGCTTTTGCAGCGAGAGCGTGATCATGTCATCCACCACGTCACCGCTGGAGCGAATCTGGAAGAACAGGTCCCAGAGGCTCTCGGCGCAGGTCGCCGCCCGCACCGAACTATTCGGGGTCGAGTAAGAGAAGGCGTAAATACTATTATTTTTGAAGCCGGGGTAAGGCGTATAGAAATAGCCGCTGGCCTGCGTCACTGCCGCCGTCGCGGGAGCAGGCGGTTGCACATTCAACACCAGCGGCGTTGGGAGTTGGAACACGTCGTCCGCCGATTCATTGTTGTACGGATGGCCGTGCACAAGTGCGGGAATGCGTAGGGACAAGCTGCCGGGCGCCTCTGCCACCGAACTGCCAAAAGTCAGCAAACCGGAACCGTCGTAAACCGGCGTTAAGCAAACATTGACGCCCAGCGCGATGATCGTTTGTCCCTGAATCCAGGTGCCGCTCACCAGCCTCAATTTCGCGCCGCCAATCTGGATGGACTCGTAAGGGGCGAAGGCGCTCACGATGCCGCAAATTTGCGGCGCGCCCGCGTTGGCGGCGACCCCCTCGGCGCTGGCGATCTGGCCCGCCGTGTTCAAACAGAAGGTCGCGCAAACATTGGCGCTCACGGCAAAACCGTTCAATGACGCGCCCGTCGCGATGATGAAGCGTGCGCCACCGATGGTCACGACGCCGCTGCTCACAGCCGTGGCGGCTTGAAATTCGGTGACCGTTCCACAGACTTTGGTTTGGGGTGGTGGAAAGTCCTTTGCGCCGTTTTGAACGGCTGAGGCTGCGCCGACTGACGATGTCTTGAAACCTGGGGCCAAAGCCAGCAAGGTTAAGCATAGCGCCAGCGCGGCGGTGAAGAGTGTAGTTTGTGCTTTCATTTAATTCTTAACTCCTGTAAGTCGGTAGTCGGTTGTCGGTTGTCAGTAGTCAGTAGTCAGTAGTCAGCCTTAGACATTTGGGTTAGCCGCCATTGCCACAATTTTTACTTTGGCGCTTTGACAACCGACAACCGACAACCGACAACCGACAACCAACAACTTTTCTCAGCATCTGCCATTCAATTGAGCGAGTAGATTGGCCAGCGCTTGAAAATCGGCTGACCGGTTTTCCCGGATGGCGGCCTGGACTTGTAACATCAAGTCATTGAGCAGCGTTTCCGGGGTGAAGACAAAGCCATTAGTTAATGTTACCGGGGTAAAATTCAAACCGGAGCAGCGCAACGGACTCCAATACGAATTGAACACCACCGGCGAACTGGTGCCGCCCGCATTGGCCAAATTCAATTGCACGGCGATGAATTCGCGGTTGAGCTGCTGCATCGGCGTAATGCCGCTTTGCAAAGCATTTTGAATTGCCTGCACGTTGCGTTGAATGCTGACAGGGTTGTTGAAATTGAAGCCCATGATGATGAGCGTGCCGTTGGGCAAACGATTCAGCCGGAAGAGCCAATCGCGGGCATCGCGGAAACAGATCGTGTCGCATTTGATCGGCATGCACTGCTCGCCAAAGTTGTAATCAACGCCGATATTCGCGTTGACATTGATGTTGGCGATCATATCGTTCGTCACCACGCCGCCCAGTGAACCCGCCATGTCCGCGCCATCCACATTGCCCGGCGGTTGCGTTTCGGTCAGCTTGTAAGTGCCGGGCAACAAATTGGGGAAGGTGTAAGCCCCAGTCGCATTGCTGATCGCCAGGCGATTGACCGCGCCATTGGCATCAGTGCCAGTCAGCGTGATCGCCACACCCGCAATGCCGTTTTCGTTGCCCTGTTTGAGGCCATCGCCGTTGTAATCGCAATACACAAACCCGCTCAGGCTACCCAAACAGCCTTCGCCGAAGTTGTAATTCACGCCCACGCCATTTTGCGGCAGGGTGATATTTGAGATTTGATCGTTCGCCAGCGTGCCGCCCAAACTGCCGACAGCGTCGAGTCCGTCGGTGAAACCTGCCGGTTGCAGTTCTTTGATGGTGTACGTGCCCGGACGCAGATTTGAGAAGCTGTACGAGCCGCTGGCGTCGGTCGCGGTCGAGAGATTGACCGGCCCTTGCGAATCCGTGCCCATCAATTGAATCGTGACACCCGGCACGCCGCCTTCGCCCGCCTGTTTGACGCCGTCATTGTTGGTGTCGCAGTAAACGAAGCCGGATAAGCCGCCGTTGCAGCCTTCGCCGAAGTTATAGTTGATGCCGTTGCCGTTGTTGTTGAGCACGATGGCCGAGATGGCATCGTTCGCCAGCGTGCCGCCCAGCGAACCCACGGCATCGAGGCCATCGGCATAACCGGCGGGCTGGGTTTCTGTCAGGGTGTATGTGCCGGGTTGCAGATTGATAAAGCTGTACGCACCGTTCGCGTCGGTCGTCGCCATTGCGTTGACGGGGCCTTGCGCATTCGTGCCGGTCAGCGTGACCTTGACGCCTGCAATGCCCGGCTCGCCCGCTTGTTTGAGGCCGTCGCCATTGCCGTCGCAATACACAAAGCCGGATAAACCGCCGTTGCAGCCTTCGCCAAAGTTGTAATTCTGGCCGACGGCGTTATTCACATTGATGGCCGAGATGGCATCATTCGCCAGCGTGCCACCCAGCGTGCCCACGGCATCCTTGCCATCGGCGTAACCAGCCGGCTGGGTTTCGGTGACCGTGTAAGTGCCCGGTTGCAGATTGCCGAAGACGAACGCGCCGTTGCCATCGGTCGCCATCGTCAAGTTGACATTGCCTTGCGCGGTCGTACCGGTGAGCGTGATCGTCACACCCTGAAGGCCCGCTTCGCCCGCCTGTTTCACGCCATCGTTATTGCCGTCGCAGTACACAAACCCGCTCAGACTGCCGTTGCAGCTTTCGCCGAAGTTGTAATCAGCGCCGCTCGTGGTGCTGACCTGGATATTGGAAATCACGTCATTGCCCAACGTTCCGCCCAGAGTGCCGACCGCGTCCAAACCGTCTACGTACCCGGCCGGTTGCGTTTCGGTGATGGCATAGGTTCCAGGCTTGAGCGTATTGAAGCTGTAGGCGCCGTTGGCATCCGTGGTAGTCGTCAAGCTGACGGCGCCATTCGTATCGGTGCCAGTCAATTTGACCGTGACGCCCGCGAGTCCAACTTCGCCTGCCTGCTTGATGCCGTCGTTGTTGCTGTCGCAATACGCAAAGCCAGCCAAGCTGACGGGCGGCGGCAATTGATTGCAAGGGGTGCAAACCGCGCCGCAGGGTTTGCCGGTGGGATAGACGCCCAAGCCGCCCGTTTGCATGCCTGTGCCATCCGCAACCGTGTTGGGCAGGCGTTTGACCACGGTTTGCAGCGGCACGAAACTCAGCATGCCCGCGCCGCCCGTCCGTTTCAGGTCAATGCCAAGTTGGAAACAGCCGTCCAGCGGCGTGCGGCGATCCATCGAAAAGATGATCGTGATCGGCGGCGTGAAAATGCCGGCATTGCCCAGGGACAGCAATGAAGGAATGAAATAACCCGGCGACAACCCATTCCCCGAGACGTAAAGCGACACAAACGGATTGACGGAGTTGATGACAAAGCCGCCGTTTTGCACTGTGAACATCGCGATCACTTGCGGGTTGGCGCTGTTCGGGCTTTGCAAATACAGCTTAACCATGTCGCCGTCCGTCGCTCCCTTGGCCGACAGCGCAAAGATGAAATCCCAAAAACTGTCTGAGCAAGAAAGCGCTGTGACCGTGGTATTGGGCGCCGAGGCCGTCAGACCTTTGACATTGCTCAGACCGAATTGATTGAGCACGCCGCTCAACGGCAACACCCCGACGCCGCTGGCATTGGAGGCCGAAACCGTAAAGACCGACAGTTGCGGCAAGAAAAAGGTGTCATCCTCATTCGTATCGTTAATCGTCCCGTGCACAACGGTCGGCACGGTAATTTGCGGGCATTCGCCAATGCCGTTTTTGACCGCCGACCCATTAGCGATTTGGCCGTTGACCAGCACCAATTCAAGACAGGCGTCTACGCCGGGTTGAATCAGATTTCCGTCTGTGATGATGTTGTTTGCGGCAATGGGGAAAGCGGCGCCGGCGATGCGGATAAACCCGGCGTTGGATAAATCGCTCTTGCGGTATTCGCTGACCACGCCGCACACGCGCAATTTTCCATCACCATTTGGCGCGGCAGAGGCCGGGTTGATCACGCGCCCAAAGGCATCCTGAAAGAGCAGCATACATTGATTCTGCCCAACGCTTAACCCGCCAATGGTCGTGCCAGGTGCAGTCGTTAGGAAGATGCCACCGAGATTAAGCAAACCCTGCGTGTTACTGGTGGCCGCCGTATAAGCATTGACATTGCCACAGACAGCGAGTTGTTTCGGCAAATTGACGATGGCCGCGCTCGGCGTCACGATTTGGCCCTGGGCATTACGCGTGGCGGTCAAACAGATGTTCGCGCCGGCAACCAGGCTGGCTTCGCTTTTAATGGTCGTGTCAGTCATGATTTGAAAGGACTGTCCCGCGATCTTCAACACCCCCGGCGCGTTGAACGTGGCGGCTTGATACTCTTCCAGACCGCCGCACAGCGTGACGACAGAGCCCGTCACCGCACTCGGCAACGTCACCTGCCCGGCATTGTCGAACGTGAGATCGAAACAGAGCACCGCATTGACGGCGATCAGAGCTTGCCCGCCGATCACGATGCCGGGCGCGAGAGCATAAGTGGTGTTATTGATGCGTAACGAACCTGGCGTGGTGGAAGTGGCCGGTGTATAGCTGAGAATCTGTCCGCACACATTGACTGCGGTTTCACGCGGTTTTTTCTTCCCGGTGGCGCTGCCAGCACTAGCGGATTGCGAGGATTGCTGAAAGGCAAAAATCAACAGGGCGCATGCAAACAACAAGGCGCCACGCCACAGACGGGCCGGTAAGGGACGCGGTTGAAACAAACTGGAAAATAACCTGACGGCCATCACGTAATGATCTCCCTGAAGCACAAACACGTGCCGAGCCAGGCGCACGCACTCCCCTGCCACGAACAGTGAGGCAGCGCGCTGACAATTCGCTAGCGTTGAGTTATCAATTGATACGGGGTTGTTACTAAAGCACTGAGGGGCACGGCTGATACGGGGGAACCCAGCCGACCGCGATCCACAAGCACGCTCAAATAGCTGTTGAGCCTGAAATTAGCTGCCGGAATAAAAGGGATCGCGGGAATTACGTCGCGAGCCGTAGTCTACGGATTTCATCCTAAAGCGTCTACACATTTCAGCTTGGAACGGGGATTTTAATGTGCTGAAGGCATTGATTTTAATCTTCTTGCAGAGGATTGGCGTGCCGCTTGTGCCGGGGGTGGGCTGCGATTATGATGCTCTCCGCATTGATTCAGCTTCATCACAATTCAGAGGCAATTCAAGAGGCAATTCAAGTAACTCGCTATTCCCGCGAAAACATCTTCGCGGCTACTTTCCGAAGGAGTCACCATGAGTATGGAAGCGCTCGGCATGGTCGAGACAAAAGGATTTGTTGGCGCGGTCGAAGCCGCCGACGCAATGGTTAAAGCCGCCAATGTCGTCTTGATTGGCAAAGAATACATCGGGGCAGGCTTCGTCACGATTTTTGTGCGCGGCGATGTCGGCGCCGTCAAAGCGGCCACCGATGCGGGCGCGGCGGCGGCCCGGCGCGTCGGCGAACTCGTCTCGGTGCACGTCATTCCGCGCCCGCATATCGAAGTCGAGCGCGTATTGCCGGGCGGTTACAAAGCCGGTTCGCAATTGGCGGGCGGCGAACCGAAAGCGCTCGGCGATGGCGGCGCGGGCAAGCAGTAGTCAGGAGGTTTCTATGGGCGAAGTGGTCGTGCAGTTGCACCTCGAAAATGCGGTGGATCGGGAGTTAGCTAGACGAGGTCTAATCAAAGAAGAGGAAGTACGTGAGTTGGAGACCCCCGCTATTGCTGATTCAGGAGCGCGAATGCTGCTGCTACCGCAAGAGCAAGTGGAAGCACTTGGTTTGCGAGAAATGCGCAAAGCTATTGTGAAGTATGCGGATGAGCGTAAAGAAGAACGTCTCGTGGCAGGCATCGTCACCGTGACGGTCAATAACCGCCAGGCAAACGTGGAATGCGTGATACGCCCGCTAGCTTGCGAAGCTTTATTGGGACAAGTTCCCCTTGAGGTAATGGATTTGCTGGTGGATTGCGCTGAACAGAAACTCGTTCCGCGCCCGGAATCACCCATCTTGCCTTTGCTCAAATTTTACTAGACGCGCATGCCCGACAAAGACCTGCAATCCATTCAAGCCGCCCGCGATCTGGTCGAAGCAGCACACCGCGCGCAAGCCGTTGTCGCCACCTTTGACCAAGCCCGCATTGACGCGATTTGCGAAGTCATGGCGCAAGCGGCGCAACGCGAATCCATGCGGCTGGCGCAACTGGCGCACGATGAAACCGGCTATGGCAACGCGGCGGACAAGCACGTCAAGAATCTCTTTTCCGCCGTCAACGTCCACAACTATTTCAAAGGGCTGAAAACCGTCGGCGTCGTGCGCGATAACGGCTCCGTGGTTGAAATCGCGGCCCCGCGCGGCGTGGTGGCGGCGATCATTCCTTCGACCAATCCGACCTCGACGGCGATCTTCAAAATCCTGATTTCGATCAAATCGCGCAACGCGGTCGTGCTCAGTCCGCACCCTTCGGCCACGCGCTGCGTTGTCGAAGTCGCCCACGTGATGCGCGCCGCCGGGGTACAAGCCGGGCTGCCAGCCGAAGCCATCGGCTGTATCGAACTCACCACGCTCGAAGGCACCGAAACGCTGATGAAGCACAAACACACCGCCGTCATTCTGGCGACCGGTGGGTTAGGGCTGGTGCGCGCGGCCTATTCGTCCGGCAAACCGGCCTTTGGCGTCGGCCCCGGCAATGTGCCCGCGCTGATCGAACGCACGGCGGACGCGGCCAAGGCTGTGCGCGATATTCTGGCCGGGACGTGTTTTGATTTCGGCACGATCTGTGCTTCTGAGCAAGCGATGGTGGTGGACGCGCCGCTCGATGCGGAAGTGCGCGCCCAACTCGCCGCACAAGGCGCTTGTTTCTTGAATGCCACGCAGGCTGACGCGCTGGCCAAACTCGTGGTTGGCCCAAATCGCCATCTCAATCCGAAGATTGTCGGCAAACCGGCGACCTTGTTGGCCGAGTGGGCGGGCATTAGCGTGCCGTCAAACACACGCTGTTTGATTGCCGAGGGCGGCGGCGTGGGGCGCGACTATCCGCTTTCCATCGAAAAGCTTTCGCCGATTCTGGCCTATTACGTGGTGGATGGTTTGGCAGCGGGCAGCAAGCTCTGCGATGAGATTTTGCATTTCGGCGGGATGGGGCATACGGCTTCGATCCACACGCGCAATCGTGAGGCGGCGTTGCAGTACGGCGCGTTGATGCCCGCCGCGCGCGTGGTCGTCAATTCGCCTTCGACGCACGGGGCGATTGGATTCTCGACCGACCTGGCGCCTTCGATGACCTTGGGTTGCGGTTCGTGGGGCGGCAATGTGACTTCCGACAACATCTCGCCGCTGCATTTGATGGACATCAAACGCGTGGCGTTTGAGACGCGGCCTGTCACATCAGGCGCAACAAATGCCCCGCTGACGGCGGCTACGGCGGCGCAGGTTGATGGATCGGTCATTGCGGCGTTGGTGGATAAACTGTTTGCGGCGCGCCAATTCGCGCCTGCCGCGCCAGCGCCACCGGCGAATGCCAAGCCAAACCCTCATCCGGGCACAGGCGCGGCTCCTGTTGTCGTGCCGCCCGCGCCCGCGCCCGCACCCGCCAAGGCAACGCAGAAAGAGGCCGCCGAGAAGCCGAAGCCGAAAGCCGTGGACTTTGTTTGCGAAGAGGATGTGAAACGGGCGCTGGCTCGTAACGAGAAGATTTTTGTCAACGCCAAGACGATCATCACGCCCGCCGCCCGCGATGTGGGCAACGAGCGTGAAATCTTCGTTAAGACCGTTGGCTAGTTCGCGCAGACGCGTAACGTTTGCTGGTACCGCTCACCTAACCAAACACGATTGAGCAACGCGGCAAGCTGATGGAACGCCCTTGCTTCAAGCGAATAAATGGCCCCCCCATCGGCATTGCCCTCCAACCTTGATAAGAGGTGTCTATGTCAGCAAACTTTTCCAATTTTGAAAACTTCGGCAAACAGGCCCATCTGGGCGGCGGCGGGTTGCGCAAACTCGTCTACCTGGTGCTCGGGTTTTTCCTCCTGATCGTCTTTTTCTCCACCTTCAAAACAGTACCGGCGGGGTATCGCGCGGTGGTCTTCAACAACATTACCGGCGGCTTGGGCGCGCGGGGCGAAGGCCTGACGCTGTTGATTCCTTTCACGCAAACCGCAACTCTCTATGATGTGCGCACCTCAACCTACACGATGAGCCGGATGACTAACGAAGGGCAGGTGCGGGGCGATGATTCGGTGCAAGCGCTGACCAGCGATGGGCAGGAAGTCGCGGTGGATGTCTCGATTCTTTATCACCCCGACCCGACCAAGATTGTGCTCTTGCACCGCGAGATCGGCCCCGATTACGAAGCCAAAATCGTGCGCCCCTCGGGCCGCAGCGTCACGCGCACTTCGGTCAGCAAATACGCCGTGATTGATGTCTATGGGGCAAAGCGCTCGGAAATTCAGAACGAAGTGCAGACGGAACTGAAGGTGCTCTTCGATAAAAGCTACCTGATCCTGGATAGCCTGCTGGTGCGCAACGTGGACTTTTCGCCCGAATTCAAAAAGGCCATCGAATTGAAGCAGATTGCGCAACAGGAGTCCGAGCGCAAGAAGTACGAACTCGAAAAAGAGAAGATCGAAAAAGAGCGCAAGATCGTCGCCGCCGAAGGCGATGCCGAGGCGATCAAGCTGCGCGGCGACGCGCTCTCGCGCAATCCGGCGCTGATCCAATACGAATACGTCCAGAAAATCACGCCGGGTGTTCAAACGATCATCACCGATGGCAAATCCATCCTGAGCTTGGGCGATATAGTTCGCGGCAACGGGGGCAAGGGCAAGTAATTGCCCGCTTGCCTTAGAACACATTGAGTTGACAGGATTGGGAGCCGCCGCGAAAATCCCGGCAGCCTAACCAATCCTGTTTTTGTGTTGTTACACGATGAAGAAATACCTTGAGAAACAGTTGGCCGAGTACTTCGATCCGGGGGTGCGCGGGCGCGGTGAAGCCTATAAACGATCAAGTGCCGTGCGCATCAAGCGTGGCGATATGTGGCACGTCGCGGCCCAGGTGCACGGCGGCGACAATTACGAGATCGAACTCGAACGCGAAGACGACAATATCGAGGTGCGGTGCGCGTGCCCTTACTTTCAAGATCGCGGGCCGTGCAAACATATTTGGGCCGTGCTGCTCACGGCAGATAACTACGGTTACTTGATTGGCGACGGGTTATACCGCCCGGTGACGTTGACTGAAGCCGGTTATGAGGGCGACCTCGATGAGAAATTAGACGAGGAATTCGCCGATTTTGATGATGAAGACGACGCTGACGAATTGCCGCGCGGCCCCCTGCGCAGCGCGCTGGCCATGCTCAAATCGGTCATTGCCAAGCCCGCTCAACCGGTGAAACCTGCCACGCTGGTTCCGCCCGTCCCGCCCAAGCCCAGCGTGCCCAGTTGGAAAGAGCAGTTGGCCGCGATGGGCAAAACACCGGCGGGGGCGCCGGTCATCGTCCCCACGAATGATTGGCCCAGCACACGCGAAGTGATTTATGTGCTGGACGTGCAAGCCACGCTCAACGGCCACGATTTCGTGCTCGAAATCTTTTACCGCGACCAGCGCAAAGATGGCAGTTGGGGCACGACTAAATCCAAACGCTTCGCGCGTTCCGTGCTCGCCCACATCAACGATCCGCGCGACCGCCAGGTCTTCGCCCTGCTGGCCGGCGCCAAAGAACATCACGGCTATTACAGCTACGGCTACTATGGCAGCTACGATCAAATGCCCACGCAGGTGCGCCTGCCCGAGCCGCTGCCCGACATGATTCTGCCGGTGATTTGCCAATCGGGGCGTTGCCGCTTGCGCTTGACGCCGGGTTCGCAGGAACACACCTGGCTCAAAATTGCTTGGGATGACGGCGTGCCATGGGAATTCCGCCTGGAAGTCGCGCCCGTGCCCGAAGGCTGGGAATTGAAAGGCGTGTTGCGGCGCGACGCAACGCAAATGGAATTAAAAGAACCGCTGCTCTTACATCAGAGCGGGTTCGTCTTCACGCGCACGCACGCCGCGCGCTTGAATGATCGCGGCGCCTTTCAGTGGATCGCGCTGTTGCGCAAAGCCGAGCGCGTCGTGATCCCTTACGAACAGCGCGAAGAGTTGCTGCAAGAATTGCTGCGCTATCCCGAACTGCCCCCGCTCGATCTGCCCGAAGATTTCAAATACGAGGAAGTCTCGCTCACGCCGCGCCCCTTGCTGACCATCAGAAAACCGAACAAAACACCATACAACAACAATCAGGAACGCTTGCGCGGCAAGCTGACCTTTGATTACGACGGCGCGGTGGTCGCGACCGACGACGCGCGGCGCGGCATTTATCAGTCCGAACAAGGCCGCTTCCTCATCCGTGACCGCGCCTTTGAACAACAGGCCGCGACGCTCTTGTATGACCTCGGTTTCCGCTTCAAACCAAGCGATTATTACAACAAAGAGGCCGGTTGGGATTTGGCTCCGTCCAAACTGCCGCGCGCCGTGCGCACCTTAATCGGCGCGGGCTGGCACGTCGAAGCCGAGGGCAAAGTCTTTCACAGTCCTGGCGAGATGAAGATTCAAGTCAGTTCGGGCATTGACTGGTTCGAATTGCACGGCACGGTGGATTACGGTGCGCTCTCGATCAAGCTGCCCGCCTTGCTCGCCGCGCTGCAACGCGGCGACAACATGGTCAAACTCGATGACGGCACCTTTGGCCTGCTGCCCGAAGAATGGCTCGGCAAATTCGGCCTGCTCGCCGGTTTGGGCAAGGCGCAAGACGATCATCTGCGCTTCACCAAAAGCCAAATCGGCGTGCTCGACGCCTTGCTGCTGGCGCAACCCAAAGCCAGCGCCGACGAAGTCTTTCAACACGCCCGCGATCAACTGCAACGCTTCAACGGCATCGAACCCGTAGACCCCACGCCTGGCTTCATCGGCGAGTTGCGCGGCTATCAACGCGAAGGCCTGGGCTGGCTGCACTTCCTGCGCGGCTTCAATTTCGGCGGTTGCCTGGCGGATGACATGGGCCTGGGCAAAACCGTGCAGGTGCTGGCGCTGCTGGAAGCGCGCCGGGCCGAACGCGATGGCGAAAAGGGCGGCGGCATCGTGCCCTCGCTGATCGTCGTGCCGAAATCGCTGGTCTTTAACTGGCGGCAGGAGGCCACAAAATTTGCGCCGCAGTTGCGCATCCTGGATCACACCGGCCAAGCGCGGAACAAAGAGGGCGAGAACTTTGGCGAATACGACGTGATCCTGACGACCTACGGCACGCTGCGCAACGACGCGGTCACGTTCAAGGATTTGCAGTTCGACTACATCATTCTCGACGAAGCCCAAGCCGTCAAAAATGCCGACACCGCTTCGGCCAAAGCCGTGCGCCTGTTGCGGGGCAATCACAAACTCGCGCTGAGCGGCACGCCGGTTGAAAATCATCTGGGCGAATTGTGGAGCATGTTCGAGTTCCTCAACCCCGGCATGCTCGGTGCGGCGTCGGTCTTCAAACTCACCGGCGCCGCCGCGCGCAACCCTGACGAAGAAACGCGCAAGATGTTGGCCCAGGCGCTGCGCCCGTTCATCCTGCGCCGCACCAAAGAACAGGTCGCCAAAGATTTGCCGCAAAAGCTCGAACAAACGCTCTTTTGCGAACTGGAGCCGAAGCAGCGCAAGCTTTACAACGAACTGCGCGACCATTACCGCAACAGTCTGTTGAACCGCCTCGATGTCGTCGGCCTCAAGAAATCCAAGATTCAAATTTTGGAAGCCCTGCTGCGCCTGCGCCAGGCCGCCTGCCATCCCGGCCTGATTGACAAAAAACGCATTGACGAATCGTCGGCCAAGCTCGATCTGTTGCTGACCAACCTCAGCGCCGTGCTCGACGAAGGCCGCAAGGTGCTGATCTTTTCGCAATTCACCTCGCTGCTCGCCATCGTCAAAGGCCATCTCGACAAGGACGGCATCGAGTATGAATACCTCGACGGCAAGACGTCATCCAACGAACGGCAGGCGCTCGTCCAACGCTTTCAAACCAACCCTGACAGCAAGTTGTTTTTGATTAGTCTCAAAGCCGGTGGCCTCGGTTTGAATCTGACAGCGGCAGAGTATGTCTACCTGCTCGACCCCTGGTGGAACCCGGCGGTCGAAGCCCAGGCGATTGACCGTGCCCACCGCATCGGCCAGGTGAATCAAGTCTTCGCCTATCGCCTCATCGCGCGCGACACGGTCGAAGAGAAAGTGCTGGCCTTGCAAAACACCAAACGCGATTTGGCGGATGCGATCATCAATGCCGACAACAGCCTGATTCGGAATCTGGGCAAGGAAGATTTGGAATTGTTGTTATCGTAGAAGCCGTGACGCAAGAGCGCTGCCTAAAGCGGCTTGACTGATTCCTGACTCCTGCTAGCTTGAAAATCAGCCGACATTATTAAGCTAGCAGGAGTCAGGGTAGTGTCTTTGGCGGGCGTATTGAGGACTTTGCCAAAGGCCTGCGGAGTTGTTGAGATAAAAAGCGATGCTCAAAATGTATGGGAATCAAAATCACGCGGGCAGCACACCTGATTTTTGGGAGGAAAATTGGGCGGCCGGCCAGTTTGAAGACTCGGTCAGATTTTGCGCGGTTGATCCGTTGCGACCGCTTTTTGAAAAATACCTGCGCCCGGCTTCGCTAATGCTCGAAGGCGGCTGCGGGATGGGACATTACCTCGCCTATTACGCCGCGCGCGGTTTCTCGGTGGTGGGGCTGGATTTTGCCGAACAAGCCCTAAAAACGCTGCACAAACGCCAGCCGCAACTGCCGCTTTCCTGCGGCGATGTTGCGCAAATGCCGTTTGCCGACAAAACCTTCGACCTTTATTACTCGGGCGGCGTGGTCGAGCATTTCGAGGCGGGCGCGGAAAAATCTCTGGCGGAAGCGCGGCGCGTGTTGAAGGACGAGGGCGTCCTGCTCATCAGCGTTCCCTATTACAATCCGCTGCGCCGCGTCCTCGCGCCGTTTCGCCAACGCGATTGGCGTGTGGTGCGCGAAGCGGCAACAGACGAACAAGAGTTTTTCAGCGGAAAGAAGTTTTTTCAATACGCCTATCGTCCTTCGGAGTTTGAAAAAATGCTGGACGCGGCAGGGCTGAAAGTCCTCGAAAAACAGGGTTATGCCATTTTGTGGGGCCTTTATGAACTGCCGTTTCTCAAGCGCAACACCCAAAACAAAACTCCCGCTCCCGTTTCTGCCTTGCCCATAAGAAAGACTGTGACAGCAGTCAACCTTGACGAACTAATCAAAGACCGGCCCGCTTCGTTCGCAAAACGCCTTGCCGTAAATGAAGACGACGCGCTTCCGGTTTTAGGTTGGAGCGTTAAGTTTATGCGCTGGGCCGCAGCGAATATGATGATGTACGTCTGTGTCAGTAAAGAGTCGAAATTTTACGGGTGAGCTACTCGGTACTCCGGTAACTAAGTTTTCTGGCCGTTAGCCTCAACAGAGATCGCGGCGTATCTATACAAGCAAGCTAATGGTCAATTTGCTGGCCGTTACAAGCAGGCAGTAGAATGCGTCCCTGTTGCAACACGCATTAACAATCAACCCGGAGTAAAACTGATGGGCTATTCAAATTGGCAGACCGATGAAAAAGAGCGCCGCCGCCATGATGATTTTGCGGACGCGACGGCGTATGGCGAACTTGAGCGTAAAGCGCGTGGCGCGGGCGGCACTTCGGGTGGCATTTTTGAATTCCTGCTGGGTCTGGCGCTGGCGATTGGCGGCGGCTACCTGTTTATGAATCAAGTCACCGTTACCAGCAGTTTCTGGACGCTCTGGGGTTATAACGCGTTTGGGTTGACGTTGCTGCCACTTTTGATCGGCATCGGCCTGCTCTTTTTCAACGGGCGTTCCAAGGCCGGTTGGCTGCTCACCTTTGGCGGCGCAGTCATCATTGTCATCGGCATCATTGCGAATCTGACGGTGTATTGGCAATCCACCAGCCTGTTCAACACGCTAATCATCTTTACCCTGCTGGCGAGCGGTCTCGGTCTGGTCGCGCGCTCACTGAAAGAACATTGAATTCGCGGGACTTGGGATTAGGGACTAGGGGTTAGTTTTATGCTCCCGCGAGTCCCTTATCCCCAGCCCCCAGCCTCTATGAACTATCCAACCGGTAAAGCCTGGCTGTTCGCCTATTTCAAAAAGTATCGCAGTCATTTGAGCACGGGCACGTTTTTCGTGCTGGTGGCCGTCACGCTCGGCGTGTTCATGCCGCGCTTCGTGGGCCACGCGATTGACGACCTGTCGCGGCAAGGAGTGACGCGCGGCAAGATTTTGCAAAGTGTCGCGCTCATCCTCGGCACCCAATTAGTCAGCGGTATCTTTCTGTTTTTTCAGCGCCGCACGCTGATCAATATGTCGCGGTATATCGAATACGATCTGCGCCAGGATTATTACGGCCATCTGCAAAAGCTGCCACTGCAATTTTTCCAGGAACATCGCACGGGCGATTTGATGGCGCGCGCCAGCAACGACCTCAGCGCCGTGCGTATGCTGGCCGGCCCGGCGATTATGTACAGCGAACAAACCTTGTTTCGCGTGCTGATCATCCTGCCGCTGATGTTTGCCGTGAGCGTGAAGCTGACCCTGCTGCTGTTGCTGACGATGCCGCTGGTATCGGTGACGGTCAAATACTTCGGCCAGCAGATTCACGTGCGCTTTGAGAAGATTCAGGAATTCTTTGCGGACATCACCGCGCGCGCGCAGGAAAACTTAACCGGCGTCCGCGTCGTGCGGGCTTACGCCCAGGAAGAAGCCGAGCAGCGCGAATTCGCTCGTTTGAATGACGAATACGTCGAACGTAATTTGGGATTAGTGCGCCTGTCCGCGGTTTTCCGTCCGTTGATGACGTTTACAATCGGCCTGGCCCAAGTGGCGATTCTCTGGTATGGCGGGCGCGAAACAGCACGCGGCGTCATGACCCTGGGCGAATTCACCGCCTTCTTTCTCTACATGGAACAATTGATCTGGCCGCTGATTGCGCTGGGCTACATCACGAACATGGTGCAGCGCGGCGCGGCGAGCCTGAAACGCATGCACGAAATCATGGCGATTGAACCAGCAATTCGCGATTTGGAAATGGAGCGGCAAAGCGAGCTAACTATTCAAGGCCGGATCGAGTTTCGCAATCTCACCTATCGCTATTCAGCAACCACGCCGGAAGTGCTGCGCGACATTAACCTGATGATTGAGCCGGGCCAGACGGTCGCCTTCATCGGGCGTACCGGCTCTGGCAAATCCACGTTGATGAATCTGGTGCCGCGCCTGCTTGATGCCGCGCCGGGGATGGTGCTGATTGACGGCCAGCCGATTCGTGAAATCCCGCTGCAACAACTGCGCGCCAGCATTGGATATGTGCCGCAAGAAACTTTTCTATTCAGCGAGACCCTGGCCGAAAACATCAAATTCGGCATTCACAACGGCCATACTGTAAATGTCGAGCAAGCGGCTGCCAGCGCCGGTCTGGCCGACGATGTGCGCGAATTCCCCAAGCAATACGAAACGATTCTGGGCGAACGCGGCATCACCCTTTCGGGCGGACAAAAACAACGCACGGCCATCGCGCGCGCCATCATTCGCGAACCCAGGGTTTTGATTTTGGACGATGCGCTTTCGGCGGTGGACACTTACACCGAAGAAAAGATTCTGACGCAATTGCGCCAAGTGATGCGCGGGCGCACCTGTCTGATCGTGGCGCATCGCATCTCAACGGTGAAAGACGCCGACTTGATTTGCGTGTTGGACGAAGGGCAGATCATCGAACGCGGCACGCACGAAGCGTTGTTACGTTTGGGCGGCGCATACGCAGATTTGTATGAGCGGCAGTTGTTGGAAGAGGAGTTGGCGGCGGTTTAACATTGGCTATGAGCAAAGAGCAGAGCGATGTCTTGATAAAGATCAAACGGGCCGTGCTGGCTGGGCGCTATTCGTTTAGCGATAAAGCTCAAATGGAGTTGGCAGCCGACGGTCTTGAGGACATTGACGTAGTCGAAGCCATTGCCAATGCGATGGTGATCCATAAAAAGATTCGCTCGCGCAGCCCGCTGCGCCAACAGACTGAGTATCTTTATGTCATTCAGAGCACCAATCTGGATGGCATCTTTATCTACACGAAAGGCAAATTTGTGCGCGTTGGCGACACTGAGCTTTTCTACTTCCTGATCTCGGCGAAGAGGTCTGTTTATTGAGAAACCCCATGTTGAAACTGAGCTATTGCCCCACCTGCGGCAGCGACAAAATCAAAGCTGTCAAACGCGATCTGGAACGGGCGGTCAAAGGGGTCGCGTACACCGTGCCCGCGCTGGAGTTTCATGAGTGCCCGGCTTGCGGCGAAAAAGTGTTTGACCCTGAAGCAATGCGCAAAATCCAAGCGCATTCACCGTCATTCGCTAAACCCAAGCAGAAAAAGCGTGCGGCATGACCATCAACGCAATAGGCCTGTTAATTGATGTCCACTCATCACGAAGAAGAACAACTCAATAAACTTTATGACAACCACGCGGCGCGCCGTCTCTTTCGCTACTTAGCGCCATACAAACGGCTGGTGGTGATCGCGCTCACGTTGACCATCGTGCTCAATCTGGTACGCCAGGTGGGGCCGTTGCTGGTCAAGTGGGCGCTCGACGATTACATCAAACCGGCGGGCGAGGGACGCTTGGCCGCGCAGACCGCCTTCGATGGCGTGATGTGGTTGTCGCTGGCGTATCTGCTCTCGCTGGCGGTGACGCTGGGGATTGGCTACTTTCAGGATGTGTTGCTCAACACCATCGGGCAGCGTGTGATGTACGACCTGCGCGCCGAGATTTTCCAAAAGCTGCAAACCATCGAGGTCGCGTTTTATGACCACAATCCGGTGGGCCGGTTGATTACGCGGCTGACGACGGATGTGGATTCGCTCAATGAGTTATTCACGTCGGGCATCGTCGAAGTCCTGGGTGATGTGGTGCTGATCGCGGGCGCGCTGGGGATGATGTTTTATTTCAACTGGCAGTTGGCGCTGGTTTCATTGACCGTGGTGCCGCTGCTGATCGTGGCGACGATCTGGTTTCGCAAAGGGGCACGCGAAGGCTTCCGGCAGGTGCGCACCAAGATTGCGCGCTTGAATGCCTTCACGCAGGAACACATCGCGGGCGCGCCGGTCGTGCAGTTGTTCAATCGCGAGGCGAAAGCTTTGCAGCAATTCGGCGAGATCAATGCGGCGCACCGGCAGGCGAACATTGACACGATCTTTTACTACGCCGTGTTTTACCCGCTGGTCAATTTAATCTCGGCACTGGGCATCGCGGCGATTGTTTGGTACGGCGGCGGCCAGGTCATTCAAAATGCCATTACGATTGGGACGCTGGTCGCTTTTCTGCAATACACCCAACGACTCTGGCAGCCGATTCAGGACATCAGCGACAAGTACAACGTTTTGCAGGCCGCCGCCGTCGCCAGCGAACGCGTCTTCAAATTGCTGGACACGCCGGACGCGATTGCTTCGCCCACCTTACCGGCGGCGCAGCAACGGGCGGAGGGGCGCATTGAGTTTCGCGACGTTTGGTTTGCGTACAAAGGTGAAGAGTGGGTGTTGAAAGACGTCTCGTTCACGATTGAGCCGGGCGAATCGGTGGCCTTTGTCGGGGCGACGGGGTCGGGCAAAACGACGATTACGAATCTGTTGATGCGCTTTTATGACATTCAGCGCGGCACGATTTTATTAGACGGTGTGGACATTCGCGCCTGGGATTTGCGGCGGCTGCGCGAAAATTTCGCCGTGGTTTTGCAAGATGTCTTTCTTTTCTCCGGCGATGTGGCCGGGAATATCAGATTAGGAAACAACGCGATCAGTGATGACCGCATCCGATGGGCCGCGCAAGAGGTCCGTGCGAGCGAATTCATCAATCAATTGCCCAATCAGTATGCCACCCAAGTCCGGGAACGTGGCGCGGGCTTTTCGGTGGGTCAGAAGCAATTGATTTCTTTCGCACGCGCCCTGGCGTTCGATCCGCGCATCCTGATTCTGGATGAAGCGACATCGAGCATTGACACGGAAACCGAGCAACTCATTCAGGCGGCGATTGAAACGGTGATGAGCCAACGCACGTCGTTGGTCATCGCGCACCGGCTCTCGACGATTCAGCGCGTAGACAAGATCATCGTGCTGCACAAGGGTGAGATTCGCGAGTTGGGCAGCCATCAGGAATTGTTGGCGCAGCGCGGCATTTATCACCGTTTATATCAACTCCAATACGAGGTGCAAGACAAGGAAGAAGCTGTCGCGCAGGCGCATGGAAGGGCGGATTGACAGGCGCTTGAAGAAGATCGCTTCCCGTTTGACAACCCAATAGTCGCTGCGTAAGATGCGCCTTGCTTTTTTGACGTATTGAACAAATCGGCAGCGCTTCTCAGTTAAAGATGGCCTTGGCGCTGCTGCTCCTGCGCAAGGCATATTGGGCCGACTTAGCTCAGTTGGTAGAGCGACTGATTCGTAATCAGTAGGTCACCAGTTCAAGTCTGGTAGTCGGCTCCATCTCTTCTAAATCCTTGATCTTCCCATTTGGAAATTGAGGCAGATTTTGAACCTCCAGCAATGCCCCGACACGCGCTGGTCAAATAGGCGAGCAGGGCGCGTTAGGGCAGCAGTAATTGCGCCGCTTTGGCATCCATTACCCCGACGCCAAAGCTTGAGGAGTATCGGTTGAAGTGATGAACTCACTGGCTGCGTACATCCCGCTCCAACCCCCAGCGAATCGCTGCGGCGATTTCGATCCCGTGTCATGTCCCGCTTTTAGCCCCAGTTGAAAAACAAGAGATACACCGCCACCGCCAAATGCAGTGTGCTGGTTTGGCGGCGAACACAATTCCACACACATCTGTGCCTATTAAGCTGCGAACTTCATTCCGCGCCTGTCCCGGTTTTCCTACGAATGAGGAAAGTTTCAACCAGGGGCAAGCGCCGCGATCCTCACACCCCGTAGAAACCATCGGCAGCGCGCTGCCCGCGATTATAGGAGTCATCTAGCTATGTTTGCCTTGGGGGGTCTTTTGAAAATAACCTTGCGTTCAACCGTGCGTTCCATTCCTGCACGTCACTTCCAAACTCTTCGCATATTAGCCTTCGGTTGTCTACTTGCCGTAGGTGTGATGTGGTTAAGTCCCTTGCGTTATGGATTGGCCGCCCGTGTTTCCACGGCAACGCAAACAGCGCCACTGTCCGCGCAACCGCCTTATCACATCAATTCAGCGACAGAGCAGGATTTACAGCAACAGAGTTGTTCACTGAATTGCACCGCGACTGTGCCGGCGACGGGGTCGCTAAATACGCCGGTCGCGTTTCAGGCCACGGCCACCGCGACGGGCTGTGTGAGCACGCCGACCTATGAATGGAACTTTGGCGATGGTTCCGCCAAAGTGACGCAACAAAATCCGAGTTACAGCTACACGGCGGCGGGGACTTATAACTGGACGCTGACAACCCGCGCGAGCACGGGCACGACCGGCATTGACACCATTGTGGGCGGCCTGGGCGAAGGCAATCCGGCCTTAAAGGCTCCTTTCAATACGCCGCTGGCGTTGGCGCGCGACCCGCTGGGACGCGGGGTGTACATTTACGATTACATCAACAGCAACAGCTTTATTCGTTTTGTAAATACGAGCACGACCCCGTTCAATCTGGCTGGGCGCACGGTCGCGCCGGGAGCGACGCGCTTTGTCGCGGGCGGCGGCCTGGAAACCGATAGCAATGTGCCGGCGCTGCAAACGGATTTGGGAAATGTCACGGGCCTCGCAGTCAGCAATGACGGCAACGTTCTGTTCCTGGCGCTCACGCTGGGGCCTGATCCGCTCATTCGTGCGGTCAACGTCTCGCCCAATGCGGTTACGCTGGGCAGCTTGACGATTCAACCGGGCCGCATCAGCACGATCCCGGTAGCGGCCAGCCCGGCCTTGGGCAACGGGTTGAGCGTCATGACGGTGGGACCGAACGGCGACCTCTTTGTGGCGGATGCCACGCAAGACATCAATCGTATTTTCCGCATCACTCTGGCGGGCGCGGCGACGGTGTTTGCCGGCAACGGCGTCTTCACCGCCGCGAACGCGGCGTTCGTGGCAGGCGCGGCGACGGGGATTTCCCTGTCCAATCCGCGCGCGCTCGAATTCGATCCGGCAGGCAATCTTTATGTGGCCGATGCCGGGCATGGCCGCGTGATCAAAATTGATACCGGCGGCCAAGCAACCCTCGTCGCGCAATTCAGCGCCGGTTCGGGCAGCGGCGCGGTGGTGATTGCGCCGTATAACACTCCACCCTATCCGGCAGGTCTGGCCTTTTTCAACAGCAAGCTCTACATCGCGCTGGGCAATGCGCAAACGCTGGTGCGCGTGGATGGCGCGAGCACGCCGATCATCGCGGGCGCGATCAACACGACCTGTGATTACACGACGACGAATTGCGGGGACGGCGGTGCCATCGCCAATGGACGCTTCTCATTATCCGGCAGCACCGCGCCGCAACCCATCACCGGACTTGAAGCGGATGCGAATGGGCTGTACCTGCTCGACCAAGGCCCCAGCAGCCGGGGCCGCTTGCGCTTTCTCAATCTGGGGAACAGCGCCGCAACCGTCGCGGGGGTCAGCGTGGGCAGCAATAACATTGACACGGTTGCGGGCGATGGTTTGGTCGCGCCGTATGATGACGGCCTGGCGAGCAGCGCTTCGATCTCTACGCCTGTGGGTGTGGCGCTGGATGCGAATGGCAATCTTTATTTCACCGATGTCGGGCCGGGTCATCTGCGCTTCGTCAATCGCGGCACGACGCCGGTCACGCTCTTCGCGGGCACCGAAGCGCAATTGACCGTCCAACCGGGCAACGTGGCGCGCATCAATCGCGACGTCAACGGCGGCGGGCCGGGCAATGACGTACCCGCCAGCCGCGCAGTCTTCAATAATCCGCAAGGGCTATTCATCACGAACAAAGGCATCTACATTGCCGATTCAACCGGCGGGCCGACAGTGCCGGGCAACAGCCCAACGAATGGCCGCCGCACCAGCACGATTCGCTTCATCAATACGACGGCCAGCGATATTACTTTCTACCCCGGCTCGGCCAACGCCATCGTTGTGCCGCCGGGCAATGTCACGCGCATCGCGGGCAAAGCCGTGGGCGAGAATGGCGATTCGGGAGCGGGCGACAATGGTTTCGCGCTCAACGCGCAATTCATCGGTATGACCGATCTGGCCGTCGCCAACGACGGTACGATTTACGTCGCTGATCCGGGTTACAAATTGGTGCGCCGCATCAATCCGCAAACCGGTGTTGTCACCAGCCTGACCGCGCTGGCGGGCAGCGGCACGAAACGCTTCACCGGCTTGGCGCTCGATACGACGGGTCGCCTCTACGTCACGAACTACGATGACAGCCAGCTTTTGCGTGAGAATAGCGCGGGCAGCGGCACGTTTACGCGGCTCGACACCGGCTCGATGTTGAATCGTCCGCGCGATGTCGCGGTGGACGCCAACAGCATCGCCTATGTCGTCAACAGCGAAGTGTCAGCCGGTTCGCCCGGCACCAACGCCCATCGTGTAATGCGCGTGGCGACGGACGGGACGGTCACGACGCTCGCTGGAACGACCAAAGGCTTCAGCGGGGATGGCGGCGCGGCCAGCAGCGCGCAAATCAACGTCGCGCCGTCAAATCTGACCATCAATTCGATCTCGCAGGTGGTGACGCCCTTGGGCGTAGGAATTACGGCGACGTCCACCGGCGAAGTCATTTTTGCCGACTCGAACAATGCGCGCCTGCGCCAGCTCAGCCCATCATTCGCCACTTGCACCAAGACCGGCCAGATCACGATTGCTGGTCAGAATCCGACGCCGGCACTGACCAGCATCAACCCGACTTCGGCTTTACAGGCGTCAGGCGCACTTACTTTGACGGCCACAGGCACTGGGTTTGTGCCGGCTTCGGTGATTCGCTGGAATGGCGCGGATCGCCCGACGACTTTCGTCAGCGCGACGCAACTGACGGCGCAAATACCGGCGGCGGACATCGTCAATGCGGGCACGGCGCAGATCACCGTTTTCAACCCGGCTCCGGTGGGCGGCACATCGGCCGCCCAAACCTTCACGATCACCGCGCCCAACCCGGTGCCCACGATCAACACGACAGGCGGATTGAGCCCCAATTCCGCCCTTGAAGGCAGCGCGGGGTTCACGCTGACGGTCAACGGCACAAACTTCGTCAATGGTTCGGTTGTGCGTTGGGACGGCACACCACGCACGACAACGTTTGTCAGCGCGACGCAATTAACCGCGCAAATTACGACGAACGATTTGATCGGCACCGGGCAATCGCAAGTGACCGTCTTCAATCCCGCGCCGGGTGGCGGCGCCTCAAACGGCGTGAGTTTCAGCATCACGCAGACAAACCCTGCTCCCACCTTGACCAGTTTGAATCCGAACGCAGCCACGGCGGGCGGTGCGGCCTTCACGCTCACGGTCACGGGCACGAATTTCACGAACAGTTCGGTGGTGCGCTGGAATGGCAACAACCGGACGACAACCTTTGGCAGCGGCACGCAACTCACCGCCGCGATTCCGGCCAGCGATATAACCAGCGGCGGAACGGCCCAAGTCACCGTCTTCACTCCCGCCCCCGGCGGCGGCGTGACGGCGGCCCTGACGTTTACCATCAATACGCCGACCAATCCCGTGCCCACGATCACCAGCCTGAATCCGAATTCGACGGCAGCGGGTGGCGCGGCGTTCACCTTGACGGTCAACGGCACGAATTTCGTGAATGGCGCGGTCGTGCGCTGGAATGGCGCTGATCGCACGACTGCGTTTGTCGGCGCGACGCAATTGACGGCGCAAATCACCGCCGCCGACATCGCCAACACGGGCACAGCGCAGGTGACGGTGTTTAATCCCGCGCCCGGCGGCGGAACTTCCACGGCAAGCACTTTCAACATCACCGTGCCGCCGAATCCTTCACCGACCCTGACCAGTCTCAATCCCAATTCGGCGCTGGCGGGCAGCGCAGCCTTCACGTTGACGCTGACGGGCACGGGGTTCATCAATGGCTCGGTCGCGCGCTGGAATGGCGCGACGCGCACAACAACCTTTGTCAGCGCCACGCAACTGACGGCGCAGATTCCCGCGACGGATATTGCGAGCGCGGGCACGGCGCAAGTCACCGTTCTGAATGCCGCTTCGGCGGGCGGGGGTGGCGGCACGTCCAGCGCGGTCAACTTCACGATTACGCAAACCAATCCGTCGCCCACCATCACCACCGTCAGTCCGAACTCGGTGACGGCGAATAGTGGAGCCTTCACGCTGACGGTCAACGGCACGAACTTCATCAACGGTTCGGTCGTGCGTTGGAACGGCGCGGATCGCACGACGACTTTCGTCAACAACACGCAACTCACAGCGCAGATTGCGGCGGCGGATATTGCGGCGGCGGGCACAGCGACCATCACCGTCTTCAATCCCGCGCCGGGCGGCGGCACTTCCAATAACGCCACGGTCGGCATCGTCGCACCCAATCCGGTGCCGACGCTGAGCAGTTTGAATCCGACTTCGGCCTCGGTGGGCGGCGCGGCTTTTGTGCTGACCGTCAACGGCACGAATTTCATGCCGGCTTCGGTGGTGCAATGGAACGGCCAGAACCGCGCGACCGCCTTCGTGAGCAACACGCAGTTGACCGCGCAGATTCCGGCGGCGGACATCACGAATGCGGGCACGGCGCAAATCACGGTCTTCAATCCCGCGCCCGGCGGCGGAGCGTCAAATGCCCTGCCCTTTACTATCGCCAACGGCAATCCGGTGCCGACCTTGGCGGCGCTGAATCCAAATGTAGCTTTGGCGGGCGGCGCGACCTTTACGATTACGGTGTCGGGCACCAACTTCGTCAACACGTCGGTGGTGCGCTGGAACGGCGACACGCGGCAAACGACGTTTGTCAGTGCCACGCAACTGACGGTCGTCATCGGCGCGGCGGACATCGCCAATGCGGGCACAGCGGCGGTGTTGGTGCAGAATCCCGCGCCCGGCGGCGGCAATTCCAATACCCTGACCTTCACCATTAACAATCCAGTGCCGGCGCTGACCAGCTTGAATCCGAATTCAGCCCAGGCCGGCACGGCGGCCTTTACCTTAACGGTCAACGGCACAAACTTCGTCAATGGTTCGGTGGTGCGTTGGAACGGCAATGCGCGCACGACGAATTTCATCAGCGCCACGCAATTGCTCGCGTTGATTCCGGCGGCGGATATTGCCAGCGCAGGCACGGCGCAAATCACCGTCTTCAATGCCGCGCCGAGCGGCGGCACATCGAACGCCTTATCCTTCACGATTGCCCAACCAAATCTGGTGCCAACGCTGAACGGCTTGAGTCCCAACACGGCATTGGCGACGGGCGCGGCCTTCACGCTGACGGTGAATGGCGCGAACTTCGTCAACGGTTCGGTGGTGCGTTGGAACGGCGGCGCGCGCGCGACGCAGTTTGTCAGCGCCACGCAACTGACCGCGCAAATCACGGCGGCGGACATCGCCAGCGCCGGCACCGCGCAGGTTTCGGTCTTCAATCCCGCGCCGGGCGGTGGGACTTCGGCAGAATTAGGCTTCTCGATTGTGCAGCCCAATCCGCTGCCCGCGATTGTGAGCCTGACGCCGAATTCCGTCTTGGCGGGCAGCCCGGCCTTCACGCTGACGATCACCGGCACCGGCTTCCTCAACTCTTCATCCGTCTGGTGGAATGGGTTTGCCCGGCTGACCAATTTCATCAACGCCACGACGCTGACCATTCAGGTGCCTGCTGCTGACGTTGCCAACGCGGGCACGGCGGGCCTTAAAGTCGTCAATCCAGCGCCGGGCGGTGGCACTTCCAATGAAGTGTTGTTCTCGATTACGCAAAACAATCCTGTCCCCACGCTGACGTCATTGACACCGCAACAAGCGGTGGCGGGCAGCAATGCCTTCACGCTGACGGTCAACGGGTCAGGCTTTGTCAACGGCGCAGTCGTGCGTTGGAACGGCAGTGCGCGCCAGACCAGTTTCGTCAATCCGACGCAATTGACGGCGCAAATTACCGCCGCCGATGTGGCGGTGACGGGCATCGTGCCAGTCACCGTGCTCAATACCGCGCCGACCTCCGGGCCGTCAAACGCGCTGCCGTTCAGCGTTGCCAGTTTGAATCCGACGCCGGTCATCACGACGATCACGCCCAACCCGGTCGCGGCGGGCGGGGCGGCGTTCACACTGGCCGTGAATGGGACGGGCTTCCTCAACACTTCGCGCATTCGCTGGAATGGCACGGAGCGCGAAACGGTATTGGCTGGCCCCACGCAATTGACGGCGCAGATCACGGCGGCTGAGATTGCCAATCCCGGCACGGCGCGCATCACGGTCGTCAACCCGACGCCAGGCGGCGGAGTTTCCAACGAAATCACGCTGACCATCGCGCGAGCGTTGGCGAACGTTTCGGCGGCCAGCTATCTGGCGCAGATGTTCGCGCCCGAATCCATCATCGCGGCCTTTGGCACGAACTTGGCGACCGGCACCGAGTCGAGCATGGTGTTGCCGTTGCCGACGACTTTGCGCGGCACGACCGTGCGCGTGCGTGATAGCGCGGGCACTGAACGGTTCGCGCAACTGTTCTTCGTGGCGGCGGGCCAGGTGAACTATCTGCTGCCGGCGGGAACGGCCTCCGGCTTGGCGACCATTACCATCACCTCCGGCAATGGCGATCTGTCGGTGGGCACAGTGCTGGTCAGCGCTTCGGCGCCGGGCATCTTCACGGCCAACGCCAACGGGGCAGGTGTCGCCGCCGCCGTGGTCTTGCGCGTGCGGACGAACGGCGAGCAGGTCTTCGAGGTCGCCTCGCAACTCGATCCGACGACCAACCGCTTCGTGCCGGTGCCGATTGATCTAGGCCCGGCGGGCGAGCAGGTCTTCCTGGTCACCTTTGCGACCGGCGTGCGCGGACGCAGCGCGCCCAATGCGGTCACGGCGGCGCTGGGCGGCGTGAATCTGCCGGTCTTTTCGGCGGGGCCGCAAGGCGATTTGGCGGGCTTGGATCAGTTGAATCTGGGGCCGGTACCGCGTTCACTGGCGGGCCGCGGCGTCGTGGATTTGCTCGTTACGGTGGATGGCAAAGCCGCCAACGTAGTGCAATTCAACATTCGGTAAAGGGCACTGACGGGTTCGGGCCACAAACTTCCATTCGCATGGGAATCAAAGAGCATGGAGTTTAGCCTGAGGCTGAACTCCATGCTCTTTGATCATTGCTCCAAGCAAGAATCTGCGGAGTTGCGGCGCACAAAAAACGCTGGCTCGGCGAAATAATTACGAAACCGATGGCGACCTCAGGCGTGAAAGAGCCTTGATTGCCAAGCCCTAACATTATTGAAGAAAACATCCTTGAAGAACTGCTTGAAACGAATGGCTGGTTTGCGAACTTCACCCGCGTTTTTTCCCAAAAGATTTCGCCTGGATTTACAAAAAGATTTTTGTGCCATAAGCGCTACCAGGACTCGTACAAAGGGACGTACTCAGTCCCGCCCCCAAACCGTTTTGATTCGGATTCCGGCTTCAGCACTAAATAGCTGTGCCTCACGTATGCAGAAGGCGGTATCACTTTTCCCCCGCAACCATAACTGAGAGTGACGGAACCGCTGGCGGCCCGCGCGCCAGGGCTACACATCATACCGGTTCACGTCACGCACTGATGAAAGGGAGTAATTTACCAATGTTTCGATCTTTGAACTTCACGCGCAGCCTGTTGCACAAACGCCGGGCTAACACATTACTCACACTGCTGAGCCTGGTGTTGGGCGGTCTGTTGATTACGAACTGGCAGTTCATTTCCAACGCAACGGCTTCCCAAACCAATTTCAAATCCCAAATCCCTAAAACCACCGCAGTGACGCCACCCGTCACGACGATCACGACGCTGCGCGCGGCGCAAGCTTCCGCTTTCACACCAACTCTGACCCAAGACAATCTGGAACAACAACAGGGCTGCACCGTCGGCTGTGGCGCAACGGTGCCAGCCACTGCCACGACCGGCCAGGCGGTCGCTTTTGCCGCCACCGCAACCCCGGCTGGTTGTGCGACACAACCCACCTACGATTGGGACTTCGGTGACGGCACGGCGCGTTCAACGCAGCAAAACCCGAGCAAGACTTACGCGGCTCCCGGCACCTTCAACTGGCGCCTCACGGTGAGCGCAGGCTCGGGCAGCACTAACATCAGCACGGTGGCCGGCGGCGTGGGCGAAGAGGCTCCAGCGCGGCAATCACCTTACAACACGCCGTTTGCCCTGGCGCGCGACCCGCAAAATCGCGGCCTTTATATTATGGATCAAGGCGGCGGCTCGTATGTGCTGCGCTTCGTGAACACGACGAATGCGGCGGTGACCATCGGTGGACGTGAAATCGCCGCTGGCACGAACCGGTTGCTGGCAGGTTTAGGCAATGATGATTTGGGCGACAATGTGCCAGGTCCGCAAGTGTCCCTCTTCGACAGCAACGCCCTGACTGTGCACCCCAATGGCAATTTAGTTTATTTCACGGCCCTGCAACCGGCGCGCGTGCGCGTGTTGAATGTCTCGAACACGAACCAATCTATCGGCGGCGGTATTACCGTTGGCCCCGGCAATGTGGCGACGCTGGCGACAATCAACAATGGCGACGGCCTGAATGGCATCGCCGTCAACGCCAATGGCGACGCTTTTGTCGCCTCAGCAGGCACAGGCCTTAATCGTGTTTATAAGATCACGGCGGCGGGCGGCGTTTCGAACTTTGCCGGCAACGGCGCGGTGACTTCGGTCAAAGACGCGTTCAGCGCCGGCCCGGCCAACAACATCGCATTGCTGAATCCGCGCGCCGTCGAACTTGATCCAAGTGGCAATTTGTACATCGCCGATTCCGGCCATTTGCGCGTCATCCGCGTGGACGGTTCCGGCAATGCGACGCTCGTGACGCAATTCGCTCAGCCTGACCAAGGCATCGGCCCGACGTATCCGAATGGGTTGGCCTGGTTAAACGGCAATTTGTACGCCGCCCTGGGCAATGCGCAAACGATCGTGCGGCTGACCAATGGCCAGGCGATTGTGGCGGGCCGCGACGGCGTCTCGTGCGACTATGCCAGTTCGCAAAACAATTGCGGCGATGGCGGCCCGGCGACCGGCGTGAACAATGTCGGATTCTTTATGCTGGGCAGTTCGGGCACACCGCCCCTCTCGCATATCGAAGCGGACAACACAGGCATCTTTATTCCCGACCAGGGCAGCATCCAACGGGGCCGCATTCGCTATCTCAATCTGTCGGGTGCGGCGGTCACCATCCTGGGCACCACGATCAACCCGAATCAAGTCAACACCATCATCGGCAGCGGCGGAACACCGCCGTATGACGGTGGGCCGGCCAAGTCTGGCGCGCTCGCGGTGGCCAACGGGGTCGCGGTGGACGCCAACAACAATTTGTGGATTTCGGATACCAGCGTCAATCGGCTGCGTTTCGTGAATCGCGGCGCGACCTCGATCACGCTGTTCGCGAATACACCCGCCTCGCAAGTGGTCGCGGGCGGCGCCATCGTTTCGGTCAACAAGGACGTGGGGGCAGGCCCCACCGATGACACCAGCGTGAATCAAGCCGGTTTTGAAACGCCTCAAGGCTTGTTCGTCAACGCCCAAGGTGTTTTCATCGCCGACTCCCGGAATGGCGGCGTGGCCGGTGCTCCGGGTACCCCAGGCGCACGTAAAGCCGGCCTGATTCGCTTCGTCAACACGACTTCCACTGGTGTGACGCTGTTTCCCAATGCAAGCGGCGGCGGCGCGCCGATTGTCGTGCCGCCTGGTTTCATTCGCGCCATTGCCGGCGGCAGCGAAGACGGTGGCAGCATCGGCAACGGCAACTTTGCGTTGAATGCCAAGTTCATCGCGCCGGCGGATGTAGTGGTTGCGGCCAACGGCGATATTTTCGTCGCCGATGTCGGCAACAAGGCGGTGCGCAAGATCGCGGGTTTGACCGGCATCGTTTCGAGTTTGAGTTTACCGGCATTTGAATACACCGGTCTCGCCCTGGATAGCGGCGGTCGCCTGTTTGTCGTCAACAATGACAACGGCCAGATTTTGCGTGAGAACGCGGCGGGCGGCGGCACGTTTTCGGTTTTGGCGACGGTGTCCAAACCGCTGGACGTGGCGGTGGACGCGGGCGGCAATGCCTATGTCACCAGCGCTGACCACAAGGTTTTCCGCATCACCTCCGGCGGGCAGGTTTCGACACTCGCCGGCACGACCCAGGGCTTTGACGGCGATAACGGTTCAGCGTCCAGCGCCAAGCTGAATATCATGCCGACGCCCATCAGCATCGGCACGATCACCAACATCTTTGTGGATGTGACGGACGGCATCGCCGTCAATGCTGCCGGAGAAATCTTCTTCAATGACGTCGGCAATAACCGCGTGCGCCGCATTGCCACAGGCGAAGTAAGCTGTGTGCGCACGGGCACGATCACGATCAGCGGCGGCGACAATCCGGCGCCAACCTTAACTACCCTCACGCCGAATGTGCGCGGCGTGGGCCAAGGCGCCTTCACGTTGTCGCTGACAGGCACGGGCTTTACGCAGTCTTCGCAAGTGCGCTGGGTCGGGTCGGCGCGTCCGACCACCTATGTCAGCCCAACCCAATTGACGGCGGCCATTACGGCGGCGGATGTCGCCACCGCTGGCAGCTTCACGGTGACGGTTTTCAATCCCACCCCGGGCGGCGGCACTTCGGCAGGGCTGAACTTTACGGTGCAGCCACTCAATCCGATGCCGACCATCAACACCTTGGCGCCGAATACGGCGGCGGTGGGAACGTCCTTCACGCTCACGGTAACCGGCTCAGGCTTCATCAACTCTTCGGTCGTGCGTTGGGAAAATAACAATCGCACCACGACGTTCGTCAACGAAAACACCTTGCGCGCGCAAATCCCGGCGAGTGATTTGGCAACGGCGGGCGTGGCGGATATTACGGTGGTGAATCCGGAACCGGGCGGCGGCACGTCGAACCTGGGACGGTTCACCATCATTGCCCAGAACCCCGCGCCCACGCTGACCAATATCACGCCTAGCTTCGTGCCGACGGGCAATCAACCGGTCACGGTGACGGTCAACGGGACGGGCTTCGCCTTTAATTCCGTTGTGCGTTTAGGCGGCCAGGATCGCCCGACGACCTTCGTCAACAACACTCAATTGACGGTAGCGCTACCAGCCGCTGATGTTGCGGCGGCGGGAACCAAGCAGATCACCGTCTTTACACCTACGCCGGGTGGAGGTGTGACATCTGCGGCAACATTGACCGTGGGTGCCTTGGCGGTCAGTCTTTCGGCGGCCAGCTTCCAACGCGATGTCGCCACCGCCGAGATGATCGTGGCAATGTTCGGCGTCGAAATGGCGACCAGCACGGTGAGCGCGACTGGCACGGAGTTGCCAACCACGTTGGCGGGCACGACAGTAAAAATCCGTGACGTGGCGGGAACAGAACGCCTGGCGCCACTCTTCTTCGTTTCGGCTGGCCAGATCAACTACTTGGTACCGGCAGGCACTGCGGTGGGGCCGGCTGTGGCCATCGTTACCGCCGGTAACGGCAAACTTTCGGTCAGCAATCTGGACATCCAAGTTGTTTCGCCAGGCCTGTTCACGGCCAACGCCAATGGCGCGGGTGTCCCGGCAGCGATTCTGTACCGGCAAAAGGCCAACGGCCAAGTCACCTTCGAAGAAATCACGCAAGTGCAAGGCGGCACGCTGGTGCCCAGACCACTTGATCTAGGCCCGGCAGGTGATGTTGTGCTGATCATCGCTTTCGGCACCGGCGTTCGCGGGCACGCCAATTCGCCAACGGCAGTCACCTGCACGATTGGCGGCGCAGGTGTGGATGTCCCGTTTGCGGCGGCGCAAGGCGGGTTGTTCGGTCTCGATCAGTTAAACATTGGGCCGTTGCCCCGCTCCCTGGCGGGCCGCGGGCCGGTGGATATGGTGATCACCGTGGATGGCAAAGCCGCGAACACCGTGCAACTCAACATTCGCTAACTGCGGCGAATTAACCTAAAACGAAAGCGGGCGCGCGTGAGACCTTCAACTCTCACACGCGCCCGCTTTTGTGTGTCTTAGAGCTTCGGCAAAGAACCGTGTGGGCACAAACGTCCTCACTTGCGCTCGCAGGAGAGCTTATGCCGTAGATGTATTCGAACCGCTACGCCAGCCACTTCGTCAGCAGGTAACGGTCGTGATCAACAAAACCGAACTGACGATACACCGCCTGGGCACGTGTGTTGGCGCGCTCGACTTCCAGATGCAAGGCGCGTATACCCAACCCGATGCACATCTGCGCTAAAAATTCCAACGCCTCTTTCCCCAACCCATGCCCGCGATGGGGCGCGCGCAAATACAATTCATCTACAAAGGCGTCCATCCCGCCGAATTCCAAACTGTAGCCCAGCGTGAGCACTGTATAGCCAGCCACGTCGGCACCAACCACAATCAGCAAGACCAAGCCATAAGACTCATTTTGCAAGAGTCCCAACAAGGCGCGCCGCGCGTTAGTTTCGTCAAGCGCCAGCCCTTCGTGCGCATAGAAGTCTTGCATCATGCCGAACAGGACTTCGACATCAGCCAGCGCGGCGCGTTTGAATTCAGCCTTCATGGTTCGTTGGCAGCCTCAGACGTTCGCCAACTTCGCCAACCAGCCTGCCGGATTGGCGAGCGATTTTAACAGCGCGTAAGGGACTGTGACTTCGTGCTCGCCTGTCGCATAAGGGCCGACTTGATAAGGATCGAAAGTGAACCGCAAGCCTAAAGGCGTGACATTCCAACGTTTGAAATTTTCAGCCTTCGCGGCAGCCCCTTCCGCTACGCCGTCGGTAGTATGCAACTTCTTCAACTCTTTGATGCTGTAATCCGCAATGACTTTCAGATAGCCCGCTTTGGGCGCAAACAAATCCGGCAGCTTCACTTCAGCGGCGCGTTTCAGATCGTAATTGAACGCCAGCGAGGAACGATTCGGATGCGCGCCGCCAAAATAGGTCGAGTAACTGAACAACACGCTCACCATCTCGGCATTAGCGTAGACCACTTCATAACCGCTATCAAAGGTGAGCGGCGGCAACTCCGCAGGCTTATTTTCTTTCAGCGCAGGAGCAGCGGATTGGCCTGCACCAGATTTTTCAGCAGCGGCCGTGGCTTGCTGAGAAAGGGGTTTCTGTTCCGAGGTCGCGGCCTCCTGTTCGGCTTTAACGGCTTCGGCGGCATCTTTCTTGAATTGGGCAATCGCTTTTGTGATGAGCGCCAGCGCGGTTTTATTGAAGGCTTCAGCGCCCGCCGCGTCTCCGCTCAGTTGCGGAACGCTGGCCGTGATTTCCAGCCGCGCCTTCTTGTTCGTTTCCTGAATTTGTTTTTCGCTGAATTTAAGCCCGCCCAAGTCATAGCGTAATTCTTGCAACGTCACCGGGAGCGACTTCTTGCCCTTCACATCCGTCCAGACGCCCAGGAAGCGTAATGTCTGTTCACCGTTGATCGTCACGCCGTCGAGCGCGCCTTTGAACTCACCGCTTTTTTCGTCTCCTTTATCACCCGAGAACGCGGTTTCAACCAGCGTGACCTTGCCCTCTTTGTCTATCTTGCCCGCCAGCGAAAGCAGCTTTTCCGCGACATTGGCCGCGCCAACTTTTTCATAATAATAGCTGCCGGTCAGCTTGGCGCCTTTGCGTTCAAGCTCCACGTGCAAGGCAAGCTTATTGTCCAGCTTGCCGGTCAAGACTTTTTTGAATTCCGTGGGCGCGGCGCTGACCAGTTCAGGCATGGCCAACAGCGCTGGTTCGGGAGTGACCCGCGCCGCCGTTTCAGCTTTCGGCGAACCAGGCTCATTGGCTGGGTTGGACTCTTTTTGGCAAGCGCCCAGAACGGCGCAAAGGGCAGCCAATACCAACAACCATAAGTTGCTGCTCAATTTCATTTGTACCTCGCGAGTCAAATCAAAGATGGACTGGAAAGGCATTATGCACGCCCGGGCAAACAAGGTCTATTGGACGTCGCGGATTGTAAGTGGGGAAAGAAAGGAAGAAAGAAGCAGAAACCCCGCAGGACGCTGTCAACGCGCGCGCTTGCCCCTAAACATCAAAGGCTCGCCAGCACCGCGAACCAGGTGGCCCGGTACTGCTTAATTGGCCGACCTGTTCAAGCGATGCATTCACGCGTTGTCAAAACCCTGCGGGGTTCAACGGGGGGGGAAAGCAATTAGCCAGGGGTGATAGCCGCGGAATCTTGTTATCCAACACCATTTTCATGCCCGCCCAAACCAGCGCACCTGTCGAAACAAATGACGCTGATTTTCCGACGAACCACCAGCACCAACGCCCAGCTCAGCGGCTACCACCTCTAGCTAATTTATCTTTCGGTCATTCAGGCAATCATTCAGGCAAGGAGAAAGCAAAACAAGGGGACTGGCCGCAACGGCCACCTACATTCCCAGCAGCTTCTCAACACCACACCAAAACGCCTGACCAGCACCTGTGGAGAAACTGCGTTTCAATACACCAAAACACCGGGTTTGGTCGCAACGCTTAGAGCTTGAACCGGCAACTCCGAGAGCCAGTTTTCTGCCAGCAGCGCTTTCACCAATCCCCCCAAATTGTTCGAGGCTTTCTGTTACGCCCTGAAGTGTACGAACGCCGGAAACATTACACTGCTAGTTTAGGCGAGGAGGGCCAAGTCATTGAAACGGCACTCCCTGCCCGGACAACACTGTCAATTGCCCTTCAGCCTTCGCCTGCTAAAACGAATCCTGCCCAGTAAAAGGGCCTGCGCCAGCGGCCAGCACGCGCCAGTTCCAGTTGCGCCGCGCGCAAGGCCTGCGCCGGACGCAGGGCCGCAGCGCCAAACAATTTCGCATAAAACCGCTGCATCAATTCCGCCGTCGCGGCATCATTGACCTTCCACAGACTCGCCACCACGCGATGAGCGCCCGCTTGCATGAAGCTTTGCGCCACGCTGTGCGATGGGCGATCAGACGCCAACTCGTCCAGGCCCGATTCACAAGCGCTCAAAACCACCAACTCTGCCGACAGGTTCAGTTGACTGATTTCCCGGCTTAATAGCAGGCCATTCACCGCCTCGCCGCGCTCGTTCACTTGGGAAAGCAATAAACCGGAAGCCGCCGGGTCGGCGGGATCAAGCACGCCGTGCGTGGCAAAATGAAGCACCGGATAGGCGGCGAGTTTGCCACTCAGCGCCAGACTGCGACTGGCCTCAAAATCGAGCCATTTCTCGCTGTGCGGAGCCAGTTTGAGAATCGCCTCGGCTTCAGTGCGGGCGGCTGGCAACCGAGCCAGCAACATCTGCTGTACCTCGCTTTCCGAGGCAAAAACCTGTCGCAAATCCAGATACCGCAAGCGCGTCAGCATGCCATCCAAACCACCCAGTTGAAACGTGGCGGGCGTGGGTGTTTCAACTGCGGGCGCGCGCTGCACGCGGACGCGTTCGTCATACTTACCGAAAACCGGATCAGCAATAACGGCCACGGAACCAGCGAACGGCTCGGCTGTCTGCGGCGGCGAAGCGGGTTGCGGATGACGCTGGCGCAACCACACGCCTGTTGCGGCTGCCGGTAAATTAACGACTTCGTGTTGCGCCAATAATGAGGTCTCGGTCAAACGTGCGGGCCGGTTCTTGGCAACCGTACTTTCAGGCACAGGCAAAGCGCTAAACGGCACCTGCTGCAAAATTCCATCCGTGACGATCAGCAGTTGGCGCAGCCTCATTTGTGCGGCCACCGGTTTTAACAACCAACCGCTGAGTTCGCGCGCCAACGTATCGAACTCCGCATTGGGGTCATCTATCGCTTGATCCGGTTGTGTGCTCAACAATTCGTGCAAGCGGGCGGCTTTGGGTTCCAACACTGCCCGGCCCGGCAAGGTGAAGCAGGCAAACCCAATTTTCGTAATAGCCCAGAGATAACTTTGCTCTTCCCCCAAAGCGTATTCGAGCAACAGGCTTTGCTCATCCAGCAGTTGCTGTTGCACCTCGGCCACCGTGAGCATTCTGGACACGGCTCGCGAAGAGTTTTTCGCTTGCTGGGAAAGCAGCCAGCGCAATCTGTCATGAGCTTCCCAAGCCCGCGTCGCAAAGCCTTCTTCGGGTTGCAACTGATGGCGTTGTAACAATACGCCCAAATACACTTGGTAGTACTGGCGTACCAACTGCAAATCCTCGTCCGCTTGCGCTAAAGTGGTCGTGCGGGTCAAGGCCAATTCGGCAAAGGAAAGCGCCTTTTCCAATTCGGCCTGCGCCGGAGCTAAAGCGGCTGTCGCCAGCGCGGCCTGCGCCTGTTGAAAGTGTTTGGCCGCCAAGGCCGCCGTGTTATCCGGAATGAGCCGGAAGGTTTGCGTGTGCGTGGCCAGCGTTTCGGCATACGCCACACCCCGCCGCGTGGTTTGTTCAAACCAACGCACACTGCTTTCCGATTTGAACAGCCAGCCTAGTGCCCCCACCAACAAGATGAAAAAAAGAAGGCCGTTTGATCGCTGCCGAATCGCGCGTTTATCTCCTGAACGTCCCAACTTCATGCACCACGCTCCTCTCCGCGTACTCCTAACGCCTGAGACCTAACCCATCACGACGCCAATGCGGCCTTGCGTCAATGCACCAGAAACAGAAAGGCCGTTAGCAGGAACTGCTTTGCTAACGGCCAGCAACTGCTTTCCATTCACCAACACCTGGAGCCAGTCTGAAAAGTGACCCAGACCACACCCAAAGAGCCGATTGCCCCGTCCAGCACCTACACCCGTCCTAACTAGCATCGGCTTCTGTCAATAAATGGCGGTGGTCCTAACACCTTGCCAGACCACACCCACAGAACCACCGCTGTGCCGCACGCACACTCGCGCCGCGAAGGCTATTCGCTTTATGTCTTCAAAAATTTCCTGAATAGATTGCCGATAATCCAGACGCAGGGGACGCTCTTGACCTTGTGAGGGACTAATGGATCATCGAAGAACTTCACCGACTGTATAGCATAAGACTGTGATTATTTGCTAGAAAAAACTTGAGCAATAGCTGCAATGTGCCAAGAATAACCAAGGACATTTCTAAAAACCTATCTCTTTCCGGCAATCACATTTCATCTTCGCTACATTTATAACAGAGGTAGCGTTTTCTGGCCATAGAACAACAAAAGACATACCATTATTTGGCCAGTCATTTTGTGGTCGAACTACGAGGAGCGGTAACATCTCATTCACGCAAGTCGTAAAGTCTTCTCCTTCCAAATGCCGATGACCCAACTTTCCAGGTTTCATCACGAGACGTTTTTTGGCATCACAGAAGACATGGCCGATGGCAACCCCAAAATCTTGCCCACAGTTGACGCTCTAGCGAGAAATGTTTACTCTTCGGCTTACCTCAAGACAAACAACTTCCAAGTCACAATCCGAAAGCAGTTGAATTACCCCGCAGGCGCACAATGCGGTTGCGACCTTCTTTGGTGAGAGAACGCATGCCGAAATACATCTTTGTAACTGGTGGAGTGGTCAGCGGCTTGGGCAAAGGCATCGCCGCCGCTTCGATTGCTGCGTTGCTGGAAGCGCGCGGTCTGAAAGTCACGTTGATGAAGTTCGATCCCTACATCAACGTTGACCCCGGCACGATGTCGCCGTTCCAACACGGCGAAGTTTTCGTCACCGATGACGGCGCGGAAACCGATCTGGACTTGGGCCATTACGAACGCTACTCGCACGCGCGGTTGACCAAAGCCAATAACTGGACTTCGGGGCGTATTTATCTTTCCGTCATCGAGAAAGAACGGCGCGGCGATTATCTGGGCAAGACGATCCAAGTCATCCCGCACATCACCAACGAAATCAAAGACGCGATCAAAACCGTTGCCCAAAGCCACGACATCGTCATCGTCGAAATCGGCGGCACCGTCGGCGACATCGAATCGCTGCCCTTCCTCGAAGCCATCCGCCAGATGGGCAACGAAGTCGGACGCCACAACGCGATCTTCGTGCACCTGACGCTGGTTCCCTACCTCGCCGCTTCTGCTGAACTGAAAACCAAACCGACGCAGCATTCGGTCAAAGAACTGCTGACCATCGGGATTCAGCCCGACATTCTGCTTTGCCGTTGCGACCGCGAATTGCCCAGTGAGATGAAGGCCAAGATCGCGCTCTTCTGCAACGTCTCGACAGACGCCGTCATCACCGCGCCCGATGTCAAAACCGTTTACGAAATCCCATTGATGTTCAACCGCGAAGGTCTCGATCAATTGATCGTAGACTTGTTGCGCTTGCCACTTGGTGATACCGATTTGCGTCAATGGGCGGCGCTGGTCAGCCGCATTCGCAGCCTGCGCGAATCGGTCACCATCGGCATCATTGGCAAATACGTCGGTTACGAAGATTCCTACAAGAGCCTGAATGAAGCACTGCATCACGGCGGCTTCGCCAATCACGTCAAGGTCAAATTCAACTGGATCGAAAGTGATGAGTTGATGACCGACGAACGCTGGGAAGACCGTTTGCGCGAACTTGACGCCATCCTGGTGCCTGGCGGCTTCGGCAAACGCGGCGTCAGCGGCATGATCCGCGCGATCAGCTTTGCACGAAAGTATCACAAACCCTTTTTCGGCATCTGCCTCGGCATGCAATGCGCCTCGCTCGAATTCGCGCGCAATGTCTGTGGCTTGGAACAGGCCGATTCGACCGAGTTTGCCGAAGACACGCCCGATCCGGTGATCTTCAAACTGCGCGACCTGCTGGGCGTAGACCAACTCGGCGGCACAATGCGGCTGGGCGCGTATCCCTGCAACTTGCGCGAGGACTCGCTCGCGCAACGCATTTATGGCACAGATGAAATCAGCGAACGCCATCGCCATCGTTACGAATTCAATCCGGCCTACATTGACCCGCTAGCCGAGAACGGCCTCGTCTTCAGCGGCAAATCCCCTGACGGCAAATTCGTAGAGATTGTCGAACTGCCCGATCACCCCTGGTTTCTGGGCTGCCAATTTCATCCCGAATTGAAATCGAAACCGCTCGCGCCGCATCCGCTCTTCGTCAGCTTTATCAAGGCCGCGCACGAACACCGGTTGCAGGATGAAGCGGGTGAGGTCAAAAAAGAAGGCGAAGCATTGCTGACAAGCGCCAGCGATTAACGCCCTTGGCCCTGCGAGGTGCCCATGCCATTTCAACGTGCTTTCTCACGTCCTTTTGCCTGGTTTTCACTCTTTGTCGTATGCGCCGTCATTAGTCAGCCGAGCGCCTTGCGGCTCAGAAAAGCTGTCTTCGCTGCGCCTCCGCCAATCACAGCGAACACCCTCGACAGACAACATCCGCCGGCTTCCAAGCTCTATCAATGGCCGCTCAGCTTTGAAGAGAATCGCGGCCAGACCGATCCGCGTGTGCGCTTTCTGGCGCGCGGGCCGGGCGCAATGTTCTTCCTGGCGGCGGATGAGGCCGTATTGCGTGTGGTGAACGGGCAGCAAAACAAGGCCGCCAATGTGCCTGCGACTTTGCGCTGGCGGTTGCGCCACGCGAATCCCTCAGCCCGCATCAGCGGATTGAATGCCACCGGCGGGCAGACGAGTTATTTCAACGGCCACGATCCCAGCCAATGGCGCACGGGGTTGCGTCATTTCAGCCGCGTCAAATATGAAGCAGTCTATCCCGGCATTGACCTTGTTTATTACGGTCAACAACAGCAACTCGAATACGACTTCGTTGTCGCGTCTGGCGCAAACCCACGCCAAATTCGGCTGGCATTTGATGGAATTCGCCGGTTACGGATTGACCGGCAAGGCAATCTGTCGCTGCGCACGCGCGCAGGCACGGTGCAAATGCGCGCGCCTGCGGTCTATCAGCCAACAGCTAAGGGCCAACGCCGCGTGCGTGCGCGTTATCAACTGTTCGGCAAACGCCAAGTCGGTTTTGCGTTCGGCAAGTATGACCGGCGCTTACCGCTGGTGATTGATCCGGTGCTGATTTACGCCACGCCGCTGGGCGGGAATTTCGGCGCGGCAGGTTATGCGCTGGCGCTGGATGCGCAGGGCAGCGCTTATGTCGCGGGCGCGACCAGTTCCACCGAATTCCCTTACCCCAACAGTTTGCCCAGCGCGCGCGGCGCACTTGGAGATGTGTTTGTCGCCAAGCTCAATCCGGCCGGCAACGCCTTAGTCTTTGCAGCCATCATCGGCGGCAGCGATGTCGAACATGCGAATGGCTTGGCGCTCGACGCACAGAACAACGTCTATCTGACGGGCCGGACTTTTTCGCCCGATTACCCGCGCACGCCGGGCGCACTGAAAACCACGCTGTCTGGCGATTACAGCGCCTTCGTCACCAAGCTCAACGCCAGCGGCAACGCGCTGCTTTATTCAACCTATCTGGGCGGCAACAACAACAGCACGGGCTGGGGCATCGCGACGGATGCGCAAGGCCGCGCTTTCGTCGCCGGTTCGACCGATGCGAGTGAAGCGCCGCTCGCCAGCGACGTCACGGTGCGCGGCGGCCAGCCGTTTTTTAGCAGCGGCAATGGCGGCGGCAATTGGACGCCGGGCGGCGGCACGTTGACGCCCGGTTCGGTCAACACCTTGGCCGTCGCCCCGGACACGGGCCAGACGATATACGCCGACACCTCTGCGGGTCTATTCAAAAGCCTGGATGGTGGCGCAACGTGGCGGCAATTAGCGCCACAGTTGCGTGATCTGCGCTTTCTCTTCTATCGCGCGTTGGCGGTTGACCCGTTCAATGCGGAAACTGTCTATGCGAGCGGGGGCTTGGGTGTTTACAAGAGCCTCGACGGCGGCGAACACTTCGCGTTGAAAACCATCGGCTTGGTAGGGCCGAATAACAGCTTTGTGGGAGCCTATTACACGCTGGCGGTGGCGCGCTCCGATGCGCAAACGCTCTACCTGGGCACGAGTCAGGGCGTCTTTAGAAGCGTGGATGGCGGCGAGTTCTGGACGCCCGCCAACAACGGCATGCTGGTCGCCAATCGTCCGCTCAATGTGGTGGCGCTGGCGCTTGATCCCACCGATGCGCAAACCGTTTACGCTGGCTCAAGCTATGGCGTTTTCAAAACGACCGACGGCGGCGCGAGCTGGCGACAGCTTTTGACCGGCGGCAATCGCGTCCTCGCCATTCACCCCCAAGCGCCGCTCACCATTTATGCCGACCTGCTCACCGCCTCGAATGCGCCGCCCCAACTGCTCAAATCCACCGACGGCGGCCTGACCTGGGCGCGCAGCGATACAGGGCTGGAACGTTTGAACGGCAATCAGCTCAGCAGCCCGTCCCTGCGCGCGCTGGCAATTGATCCGAATAATCCGAACACGTTGTATGCGGGCACGGACGGCTTCGGCATCTTCAAGAGCAGCGATGGCGGCGCGAATTGGAGCTTGAGCGCCAACGGCCTGACCACGCAAACCATTCGCACGCTGGCCGTCGCGCAACAACCGGCGCGTGTTTACGCCGGTGCCGACGCAGGCACGGATGCTTTTGTCGCCAAACTCAAACTCGACGGCACAGGGCTGGATTATTTCAAGGTGTTGGCCGGAGCCGAATCTGACACCGCAAACGATGTGCAGACGGATGCCAGCGGCAACGCCTGGCTCGTGGGCACCACCAACTCAAGCAACTTCCCCACCCTGAATGCGCTGCATCCGCAAAAAGCCGCAGGCGACGATGTTTTCATCAGCAAGCTCGACGCGACAGGCAATCTAGCCTTTTCAACCTTCCTCGGCGGCCAGGGCAATGATGACGGCGCGGCGCTGGCGCTGGATGCGGACGGCAATGTTTATCTGACGGGCACAACGAATTCGACCGACTTCCCTGCCTCGCGCACGCTGCGTCCGGCGAATGCGCCGCTGACCACTGATGCATTTGCCGCCAAGCTCAAGGCTGATGGCTCCGCGCTGGACTACGCGGTTTATCTGGGCGGCAGCCGCACCGACACAGCCGCTGACATTGCCGTAGACGCACAAGGTCAGGCTTTCGTCATCGGCACCACGGATTCCGCCGACTTCCCGGTGCGCGGAGCAATCTCGGAGCGGTTGAATCTCGGCAACAATACGGTGCGGACGGATGCCTTTGTGACGCGCTTGAATCGCACGGGCACGGCGTTCCTCTATTCGACCTATCTTGGCGGCGTCTTTACCGACACTGGTGCAGCCATTGCCGTGGATGCGCTTGGGCAAGCTTACGTTACGGGCCGCGCGACCGTCTTTCCCTACGTCAATCCCATCTTTCAAGCGCAATCCACGGATGCCTTTGTCGCCAAACTCGCGCTCGCACCTGAACTGGCAATCACCCTGACTGCCGCATCCAACCCCGTCACCTTCGGCAATAACCTGAGCTATACGCTGACCGTCACCAACAATGGCGACAACAAAGGGACAGGCGTCAGCGCCACCTTCACGCCTCCCGCTGGGGCGCAACCGGTTTCGGCGGCCGCAAGTCAGGGCATGTGTAGCAACACCGCGAACGATATGTTGAATTGCACTCTCGGTGAATTGAACCCGGAAGCACAGGCGGCCATCACTATCATCGTCAAACCGCCCGCCGTCCGCACCGTCACGGCCAGCGCCAGCGTGCGCGCCAATGAACCCGAAGCGAATTTGCTCAACAACAATGCGTCCGCCAGTTCCGAAGTGGATTTTGTCGAACTGAGTTTGCAAAACAGTTTGCTTTACAACCTGGCCGCACCGGGCAGCCGCCTCACTTATGTGCTGCGCGTCACCAACAACAGCGGCAGCACGGCCAGCAATGTCGTCATCACCGACACACTGCCGCTGCAACTGACCTTCGCTTCTTGCCGCTCACTGGATGGCGGTGTCTGCGGTGGCACGGGCAACACGCGCATGATTACATTCCCCACGCTGCCTGTCGGTGAGAGCAGAACCGCCTTCATCACTGCGACCGTCAACAGCAATGTGCCGTCAGGCACGGTTATCAACAACCCAGCCAACGTTGCGGCTACGCTGATTGACGCCGCGCCGGGCAACAACACGGCCAGCGCCGGCAGCACGGTGGCGGCCACGCTACTGTCCCTCAAAAACAACGGTAAGTTTGCCTACACCGAAAACTCTCAAATCCTCACCACACCTCCAGGCGGTGGTGAATACACTCCTATTCAATTCGGCTCCGCACCCCTATGGTCGCCCGACGGCACGCAACTGCTTTTCCAGTACGGCGGCGGTTGGGCGATAGCGAATGCCGACGGCACTGGCGCGCGCCGGCTTCTGGCCGCGAGCAGTTCCAGCCAATCGCCAACCTGGTCGCCCGGCGGTCAGTGGCTCGCCTTTCCTCGCAATAGCGACCTTTTCGTGGTCAACCAGGAAGGCGCCAACGAAACGCTGTTGCTGCCCGGCATCGGCGCGCTCGCGCATTTAACTTGGTCTCCGGATGGCTCGAGTTTCGCCTTTGTACAAGCGGGCGATCTTTACACCATCAACATTGACGGCAGCGGACGGCAGCAACTTACCAACTGGCCCGGTGAAGAAAGCGCGCCACGCTGGTCGCCCGACGGCCGGCAATTGCTCTTTGTCGGCCTACCGCCCGGTTCTAGTTTCTACACCCTCTACCGCATCAACGCCGATGGCAGCGATCCACAGCGCATGGTCAATGGCGGGACGTATTTCGCCACGCCGGTCTGGTCGCCCGACGGCACGCAGATCGCTTTCGTCGCCGCCGAATTGCCAGGTGGAACGAGCACACCACAGCTTTACCGCATGAACTTGGACGGCACGGGCTTGGTTAATCTCACACTCTTTCGTGCCGCCAGTTCCTGCGATTGGCAGCCGTTGCCTGCCAATACTCCCCTCACGCCTGGCCCGCTGCCGCAGACTTACACCATCAGTGGACGCCTCACGACCAACACAGCCAACGCCGAACCAGTCAATGCGTTGGTGCGCCTGACTGGCACACGCGACGGCACGGTCACCACCGAAAGCGATGGTTCGTTCACGCTCGGCAATCTGCCCGCGGGCGGCCATTACACAGTGACGCCCGCCAGTCGCGGCATCACCTACGCCTTTAATCCCATCGCACGCAGCTTCGAGAATTTGCGCCAGCACGCGGTGGCCGACTTCCGCGCGGCGCGGGACACCTACAGCATCAGCGGATTGATTACCGACACCGCTGCCACGCCGTTGGCTGGTGTCGCAGTCACCTTGACGGCCAGCCCGTTGTTTACGACCTTCGCCACCACGACCACCAACGCCGAAGGCCGCTATACGTTCGCGGGCTTGCCCGGCGGCGAAGGCTATATCGTCACGCCCACGGCCACCTTCATCGCCAACTTTCAACCGCGTATTGCCAGCATCCAGCCGCTCAATCGCAACTTCACAGCCAATTTCACCGGCACCCGCCATCAGCCCTTCACCATTCGCGGCAAAATCGCCGAGGCGAGCGGAGCGCCCAGTGCGGGTGTGCTAGTCACGTTGAGCGGCGGCAGCCAGCCATTGACGACCACCACAGACACACAAGGCAATTATGCGTTCGCCAATCTGGTCGAAGCTGCCGATTACACGCTGACGCCGCAGAAAGCCGGACTGCGCTTTGCTCCTGTCAGCCGCGCGCTGAACCAACCGCGCAGTGACCGCAACGTGAATTTCACGGCTGGCGCGGGTGTGCTGACGGCAATCTCCGCCGCCAGTTATCAAACCATGCTAGGGCAGGATTCGATCATCGCCGCCTTTGGCACAGGCCTGGCAACGGCGCTGCAAACTGCCACTACCACGCCACTGCCGATGAGCCTGGCTGGCGTGACACTCACGGTGCAGGACAATGAAGGTGTCGAACGCCCGGCCCCGCTCTTTTTCGTAGCGCCGACGCAACTCAACTTCCTGTTACCCGCTGGCACGAGCGTTGGCACGGCCAGTTTCACCGTCACGCAGAATCAACGCATCGTTGCCGCCGGTACGGCGCTGATTCGCCGCAACGCGCCTGGCTTCTTTGCGGCCAATGCCAGTGGAGGCGGCGTCGCGGCAGCGTTGCTAGCGCGGCTGACCGTCACCGGGCAATTGCAATATGACCCGGTCGCGCGCTTCGATCCGCAACTAAACCGTTTCGTACCGATCCCAATAGACATCTCGCAACCCTTCGCGCCTGAACTCGTGCTGTTCGGCACTGGTTTCCGTTACGCGCGCGACACTGGCGCCACACCGCCTGACTTCAGCTTGAAAATCGGCGGTACCGCAGCTCAAGCCACCTTTGTTGGCGCACAAGGTTCGCTGGCTGGCCTGGATCAACTCAACCTAGCCTTGCCGCTAAACCTAGCCGGACGCGGCGTCGTGGACGTCGTTTTGACTGTCGAAGGGCGCGTCGCCAATACTGTGCAAATCGCAATCAAGTAACGGCAAGTAACGCAGTTTTATGGATAACGTTTATCAACGGCTCAAACAAACGCCTGAACAACTCTTTCTGCTCGCCGGCCCTTGCGTCATCGAATCTGAATCACACGCGCTGAAAATGGCCGCAGCCATCAATGACATCGCGCAACGGCTGAACATCCCCTACGTCTTCAAAGCCTCTTATGACAAAGCCAACCGCACATCCGGCGCGGCCTTTCGCGGCCTGGGGCTGGACGAAGGCTTGCGCATCCTGCAAAAGATCAAGCGCGAGATCGGCGTCCCCGTGCTGACCGATGTGCACGAATCCGCCCAAGTGCCCGCCGTTGCTGAGGTCGCAGACATCCTGCAAATCCCCGCCTTCCTGTGCCGCCAAACTGATCTGCTGAGCGCCGCCGCCAACAGCGGACGCATCGTCAACGTCAAGAAGGGGCAGTTCCTCTCACCTTGGGAAATGAAAAACATCGTCGAGAAGCTGGAAGCTCACAACTGCCGCGAGATCATGCTGACCGAACGCGGATCAAGTTTCGGCTACAACAACCTGGTCGTGGATATGCGCGGCTTGCCGGTAATGCGCGGCTTTGGCTATCCGGTGGTTTACGATGCGACGCATAGTTTGCAATTGCCCGGCGGCGCGGGCGCGGCGACAGGTGGGTTGCGCGAATACATTCCCCACTTGGCGCGCGCGGCGGTGGCGTGTGGGGTTGACGGCTTGTTTATGGAAGTTCACGATCAGCCCGAACGGGCGTTGAGCGATGCGGCGACGCAATTCCCGCTCGACAAACTGCAGCCGTTGCTGGAAAAATTGCTCAAGCTTCACGCGCTGGCTCGTTCATAGTTTTTGTAAGCCGCAATGAATGATGGCCAGGACGATAGCCCAACAATGGCAGAACCAAAGGATAGATTGCCCAAGATGAAAAGACTCTCTTTCGCACTGATAATGCTCGCGTTTTGCTGCACCGTGACGGTCGCGCAGGAATTCGAGATCAAAAAGTACGACGTCAACGCCAAGGTCAACGTCGAAACGCGCAGCTTGGAAATGACCGCCAAGTTGCGGCTGGTCAATCTCTCGCCACCCGATTTGGCTGACAAGATTCTGCTCTCGACCGACAACAAGCCGCGCATGTCGTTTTACCTAAACGAAAAAGCCAAGCTCGGCACGCTGACGGTCAATGGCGCTGCTGTCACGCCCAAGACGACCGAAGACACGCGCAACCGTTTGCTGCGTGTTTCGACCGAGATGACCGCGACGCTGGCTGCGGCGCGCGAATTCGATGTTGAATTCGTTTACACCTTGCCCTCGCCGGAACGCAATTCTTCGCTGCACGTTTCGGCCAACGAATCGTTTGCGCTGCCGCCCGGTTTCTGGGTACCGGTTGTGCATACGCCTTATGCTGAACACAGCGCCGACACGGGGCCACTGACGTTGACCGTCACGGTGCCCGGCAATCTCAAAGTCGTCTCGAATGGTATTCGCAAAAGCGACACAGTGTTTGAACAGCCGCTGGCGGCGCAGCCCTTTTTTGTCGCGGGCGATTACGAAATGACGGCGCGCGGCGGCGACAGCTTACCCGTTGAAGTTTATGCGCCGCGCGGTTTGAACGCCGCCGGCAAAGCCCAAGCGCAACGGCTGGCCGCCGAGGCCGAAAAGATGCTGGCGTTTTACGCCAGGTTCTTTGGCGTCCCGGCCAACGGCCCCTTCCGCATCATTTCGACCGAAGCGCGCCAACTCGGCTCGACTTCGACCGAAGAGCTTTCGCAAGCCCGCGACAGCGCTTTCTCAACCGTGGGCGCGGTGCTGCTGGATGACAGCGTCTTTCGCCGCGATGCGCTCGACCTGGGCACGATTGAGTTTCTCGCGCAAGCCGCCGCGCGTTCGTGGATTGACGGCCAGGTGCTCTTGCGGGGACGCGGCGCAGGGCTGCTGCGCGATGCCTTGCCGATTTATCTGACGGCGCAATATCTGGGCGAACGCTTTGGCGCGGCCCAACGCGAAAGCGCCTATGATCGTTATCGCCGCGCCTATATCACCGTCGCCCGTTCGGACGCGCCTTTGCTGACACAGAGCGTGTTGGATCGCAGCTACACCACCGTCGTTTATAACAAAGGCGCGCTGGTCTGGCGCACGCTGGAACTGTTGCTGGGCCGTTCGTCGTTCGAGAACCTGCTGCGCGCCGCGCTCAATCGCCAGCGCGTAGACATTCTCTCGCTGGCGGGTTTCTTCGATACGCAAACCACGCGGCGGCCACCGCATCCGCTCTGCAATCTGTCGCGCTGTGCCGATGTGCGCATGCTGCTGCTCAACGCGGGCGCCAACAAACAGGTGGTCAGCGATTTCTTCACGAACTGGATTGAGAATGCCGTGCTGCCTGATTTCGTCGTCGGCCAGCCGCAACCGACCGCTGCGGGCGTCGAATCCACCATCGCCAATTTTGGCAACGGTGATTTCACCATCGAAATCGTCGCGACCACCGACAAAAATGAAACGTTGCGCCAGCAGGTGGCGCTCAAAGCAGGCGAATACAGTACCGTCACCTTCCCCACCGGCACGGTGATCAAAACTATCGAAGCCGACCCGAACAAACTTTACGTGCAAAAGGATTACACCAACGACGTGTTTCCGCGCCGTGCCAATGCGGCGGAGGCTTTCGGCTTAGCCAACACGGCATTCGGCAAAAACGATTTCGCCACGGCTGAAGCCAAAGCGCGCGAGGCGCTCGTCAACGAGCCGAATCAACCGACGCTGCAAGCCTTCCTGGGCCGCGTGCTGCTGGCCCAAAACAAAGGGGCCGAAGCGAAGCAGGTGTTTGAAGCCATCCTCAAAAGCGACACCTTGCCGATTCAGGCTTACACCTACGCGCACTTTGGGCTGGGCGACTTGGCGCTGCAACAGAGCAACTTTACTGAGGCCGCAGCGCAGTATCGCGCCGCCGCCGCCGCCGAACTCGATCCGGGCACCACGCTCAGCGCCCGCGAAGGCGCGCTCAAAGCCGAACGCGGCGGCAATGCGGTGAAGCTGCCCGAAGAAGTGCGCGCCTTTCTGAAAAATCTCGATTCTGTGGTGGTCAGCGGCACATCCGACCAAGTCGGCGCCCTGCTCGACCTCGGCAATTTGAAAGGCTTCTCGCAACGGCTGGTGTTGCGCAAACCGACCGTCTGGACGACCGAAGCGCTGCGCAGCGAAGAGTGGGACGCCAATCGCCTGGCGGTGGACGTGCTGTTGAAAATCAGAATCGAGGGCAAAGATTACGCCGGGCGCGCCGTTTACGTGCTCAATCGCGCCAGCGGCAAACTACTGCTCAGCGAAGTGCCGATCTTTGATGTGAAGGTCACCGGGGGCACGCAATGATTATTTTGGGCTATCCTGCGTTTTAGCGATGGCTGAATCGTCCAAAAATCTACTGCTCAAATGGCTATTCACGTTGGTGGCAATTCCGCTGTTTTGGCTGTTACTGTTTACCTCATTTAGAGAATCGGCAATGGCAATCTGGCTCATAGGAATGGCTTTCTATATTCCATTAGCGCTTTACGTTGGTGGCAAAATCACGCTTCAACATGGGCCACTTTCAGCACAAGCAGACCGCCTTCGTTATTGGGTCGTCATATTGGGCAAAATCGAATGGGGTCTATTTACCTTATTGGCCTATTTTCTATTCTACCTGCTTCTCTTTAATCGCGAGGCCTTCTGGGCAGATTAACAATCGAAGCTCAACATCACCCTGAGAAAAGAGCAACATTGACTGTTCCTTTATGCCGCTTCCTCTGACTGAAATCGAAGCACGGGCACGCCACATTCGTTTGCTGCTGCTGGATTGTGATGGCGTGCTGACGGATGGCAGCGTCATTTATTCAGTAACCGACGGCCACGCGGCGGAAACGACCAAGGTCTTCCACATTCACGATGGCCAAGGTTTGCGGCTGGCCCGGCAAGCCGGCTTGAAACTCGGCCTCATCAGCGGGCGCGCGTCGCGGGCGCTTGAGACACGCGCGCGCGAATTGGCTTTCGACTATCTCTATCAAAACGTCGCCGACAAATTCAGCGTTTACGAACAACTACGCCAGGCCGAACAACTCACCGATGAACAGATCGCTTATATCGGAGACGACTTGCCCGATCTCGCGCCGCTGTTGCGCGCCGGGTTGGGCATTGCCGTAGCCGATGCCGTGCCCGATGTCTTGCAACGCGCGCACTATGTCACCGCCAAGCCCGGCGGACGCGGCGCCGTGCGCGAAGCCGTCGAATTGATTCTCAAGGCACAGAATCGCTGGGATGCCGCTGTACACGGCTTCCTGCCAACCTAGATCGGTTTTCACTTCGGTGTACGGGAAAACACTGAGCGGCGGGACGGTACCGCGCGCGTCAGCAAGCGGTGTTTGAGCCGTTGAACCACTGGTGCAACGACGCTGTGTCGCTTGCTGACGCGCGCGGTACCGTCTCCACACGCTGCCCCGTATACGCAATTGCAAACTGATCTAATGCGAGAAATTCAGCTACTTCGCGGGCGGCGTAATCATAATGTGCGCGCCCGCCGTGCCCGCATCCATCAACCACGGTTCGCCGCGTTTGGATTTGGTCGAAAGCCCGGTGGATTCCGCCGTCGCAAACGGCACATAAATCACCCAGCGCACCTGCCCATCCACCACCTTGCCGCTCGCCGCGTCGTAGCTTTTGCCGGAGAGCACATAGAGCATGCGCGGTTCGCGCGGCATTTTCAGTTTGCCTTCTTTGATTTCCTTCCAGCGATACTCGGCGTTGCGATTGCCGCCCGTGATGCCTTGCGCCGTCAGCTCACGCCCGCGCGCCATGAATGGTTCGAGGTCTTTGTGATAACAGGCCGCGCTGAAGCGCGCCGCGTCTTTGGGATCATCGGCAAGACAGATCAATTCATTCGTACCCTTACGCAATTCAATCAGCTTGCCTTCGGCGTTGTACCCCAGCACCGCCGCGCCCGCGCGCATTTCTTCAGGGGCGGCCTGAATCGTCGCCGCAATTTGTTCTTCCGCTGATGGAATCGTTTGGGCGAAAGCCGGCAGCGAAAGCAGGACGAGTGCGAATAAAACTGTAATTTTCATGTTCTTGATCCTCCGAGAATGAGTTTTAACCGGAAACTTGTCGAACGGCCGTACCGGCCTTTCATTTTCTTGCGCCGGTTTGGCCGGTCAGCCGGCGAATCAGTTCGACCTCTTCGACGCGATAGGGCGAGCCATCGGGCCTGAAAATCTCGTGAAACCAGACCGCCGGTTCGCGATCCACGTAAGGCTTTTGCCACGAATCCCAGGGCAGATGCGTTTGCGTCTTGCCTTGCACGAAGCCCCAGTTGATCGCGGCGACGCGATATTTTTGAGCGACAGGCAGCGAACCTTCAAACGTACTTTTCGCGCCGCGCGCCATGTATTCGGTGCAGAGCAGCGGGCGTTTGAACCGTTGTAACGATTGAATGCGCTGCTCGAATTTCGCGCCGTCTTCATAGCTGTGGAACGAGATCACGTCGGACTGTTCGAGCATGATTTTGTCCATCGCGCTCAGCTTAGCGTCCGTTGACCAATCGCCCTTCCAGACGCCCGCCGTCAACGGTTGCCGCGCGCCCGCCGCCCGCGCCCAGGCAAAAACCTTGGGCAAGAGCGCTGCGACCAGCGCGATCTTGTTGGGCGGTTCCAGCTTGCCATAACTCGAACCGTTCATGTTGTCCGGCTCGTTCCAGACATCCCAGGCGAGGATGCGCTGGTCTTTGGCAAACGCGCCGACTACGCCTTTGACATAAGCTTCCAGCCGCGCGTATTGCATGGCGTCTTGCAAGGCCTGCGCACCGGGGCTTTGCAACCAGCCCGAATTGTGTACGCCGGGTTTGGGCGCGCGCTGCTTGCCGAGTTGCGGGTTTGGGTCCCACACCGAATCAAACAACACGAGCATTGGTTTGATTTTGTGTTTTGCGCAGAGGCGCAGGAATTGATCGAGCCGTTTTTTGAAGCCAGCGGCGTCTTGCTGCCACAGCAAGTCGTGCAGAAAGACGCGCATCGTATTCATACCCAAGCCTGCGGCCCAGCCCAATTCCTTATCAATCGTCGCCGGGTCAAACGAATCGGCCTGCCACATTTCGAGTTGGTTGATGGCGTTGGCCGGCGTGTAATTGCTGCCGACCAGCCAGGGCTGGCGCGTGTACCAGCCCTGCGCCTGCGCTTCCGTCCAACGGGTTGCTTGCGCCACGACAGACAAACAGCCGCCAATCAACAGCAACAGCAACAACACAGTCCGAATGAGTTGTTTTTGCATCGAAGATTCCTTGCCAAACTGCGGGACAGTACCGCGCGCGTGAGCAAGCGGCGCGTCAAGCTTGCGTCATTGGTTGGACTGCCAACGCGCCGCTTGCTCACGCGCGGTACTGTCCCAGCGTTAAACGCTCCGCTTGCTCACGCGCGCGGTACTGTCCCAGCGTTAAACGCTCCGCTTGCTCACGCGCGCGGTACTGTCCCCGCGTCAAATTGCCGCTCAACGCGGCTGTGTCAACAACGCTTGAAGCGTATAGGCTCTGCCGTTTTTGATCGTCACGGCGACGTTCAGCGTATCAGCAATGTTCTTTAACGGGTCGCCTGCGACAATCACCAAATCCGCCAGCTTGCCGCGCTCGACGCTGCCCAGATCGTTGCCGACACCGACCGCTTCCGCCGACCAGAGCGTTGCCGAACGAATGGCCTCAGCCGGGGTGAAGCCCGCGCGCACGAACATCTGCAATTCGAGTTGCAGCGAAAAGCCGTAAGGAATGATCGGCGAATCGGTGCCCGCTGTGACGCGGCCTCCGGCTTTGAGCACGGCGAGCGAGACCTGGCCTTGCGTGGCGACGAGGTCGTGCATCACGGGCGAGCGGCCAGCGGCGGCGCGTGCTTGCAAGGCCTGCACGCCTGCTTCCCCGTTGAGCGCAACGAATTGTTTGTTCGTCAGCAACTCCGGCTGTTCGGCGAGTTGATACGACAGGCCCGACAAAATCAGCGTCGGCGTGTAATTCATCTTGGTCTGCGCCAGGATCTGCACGACGTCGTCATAGCCGCGTCCAATCAAACTGAGCTTCGGCGAATAGCCGCGCCGGCTGGTGGCGCTCTGATGTTCGACGGCGTCCATGCCATAACTCGCCGCCGGCCAGAGTTCGTGCGATGAAGTCGGCACGCCCATCTGATGCGCCGTGGCCGCGATTTTCTTTTGCCACAGGTCAGGCATGCGCACATAGGTCTTAATCAGGTCGTACTCAAGCACGCGCGCGCGCTGCAACACCAAATCCAAATGCGCCTCTGTGGCAACGCCCTCGGCAATGCTGTAATAAACGCGGTTGCCATCGAGCAGGCGTCCGCTGAAAAAATTGCGCGGCCCCGGTCGTTGTCCGGCAGCCCAGGCTTCGCGGCGCTCGGCGCCGTCATACGGATCAGTGCCGGGTTCGCGCACCGACGTGATGCCAAAGGCGAGCCAGGTGCGCCCGAGCTTTTCGCCGAGCGTGAGGCTTTGATGTCCGTGCATCTCAAACAAGCCGGGCATGACCGTCTTGTCGCTGGCGTCAATGACGTTGCCAGTGTGCCGCGCGTCGTTATGTGCGACGATTTCTTTGATGCGATTGCCCTCGATGATGACATCCACGTTGCGTTGATAGTCGGATGACTTGCCGTCGAACATTCGTCCGGCGTGGATGACCAGTGTGCCGGTGGGCTGCGCGGGTTGCCATTCGATTAGCGTGTTGAACTCTTCGACACGACCGGTGTCGAGACTGACTTTTTTGATGCGGTCGAGCGATTGATAAACGACCGACTTGCTATCGCCCGTCCAACTCAGCCAATCGGCTAGGTCTGCGTTGACGCGGCGCGGCATGCCTGCGAGGCGGCCTTGTTCATTCAACGCGACGACCGACAGCCTGCCGTCTTCGACATACGCCAGCGTGCGGCCATCGGGCGCGAGCGTGCCGTAACTCAGCGTGCGTTCGGGATTGGGCGCGAGGCTGTAACCTGCGCTGCCGTCAACAGGCCCATCTACCGGGATGACGTCTACTTGATAAAAGCCTTCGCGGTAGCGCGTCGAATGCGGATGCAGGATCGGCACGGCGAGCGCTTTGCCGTCGGGCGTCCACGAAAGTGTGGTGGCTTGAATCGAGCGATTGAGCACGGCTTTGGTTTTGCCGGATTCAATGTCGAACACCTGTAACGTCGCGCCCAACGCCAACCCCGCAAAGAACGCGATGCGTTTGCCGTCGGGCGACAGCACCGGCAGGTTGGCGTCCAGTGGCGGGTCGGCCAGCAAACGCTCTGCGCCGGTTTTCAGGTCGCGCTGCCACACATCCATCGCGCCTTGGTTGTCGGCGATGTAAATCAGCTTTGTGCCGTCGGGCGACCAACGCGGATGGGTTTGCACGAAAACATCGTTAGTGAGGCGTTCGGGTGGCTTGCCCATCTCGGCCAGCCACAAATCGCCGAGCGCGGTGAAGGCGACGCGCTGACCATCGGGCGAAACGGCAGGCGCGTAAATGCCGAGAACGCGACGCGGCGCGGTCGAATCGAAATCGCGTTTTTTGCGCGCATACGCCGGGCGATTCAATTTGACTGTCGCTTCAAAGGCCTGCGTGGTGCGTTGCGCGCTATTCAAGTTCGCGCGTTTGATTTGCCCGTCAGCGGTGTAAAGGAATTCGCTGGCCGACAGCCACGCCGCGCGGAACGGAAAGACATCTTCAGCGGCGGCGCTGAGCACGCGCGGTTGCTCTTCGGAACCAACCGCCTTGGCCCACAACTCGGCCTTGCCGCTCGTGCGTTCGCCGGATTGAAAGAGCACCTGCTGGCCATCCGCCGACCACGAGGGCGCGGCAAGGGTCGCATTCGATTTGCTCAACAAAGACTCTTGGCGATTCTCAACCTGCCACAACCAAAGGCCGCGTCCGGCATTGCGTTCAGAGACAAAGGCAATCTGTTTGCCATCGGGCGACCAAGCGGGGTTGTAATCATTCGCCGTGTCGCGCGTGAGTTGTTCGAGCTTCCCGCTCGCCGGTTCAAGCGTCCAGATGTCGTAATTGCCGCCGCGATCTGAGGCGAAGGCGAGGCGCTTGCCATCGGGCGACCAGTGCGGTTCGCGGTCGTCAAATGTGCCGCTAGTGAGTTGCGTCAATTGCTTGCCGTCAGGCGCGACTGTCCAGAGATGAAAGTTGCCGTCGCGGTAAGATTGAAAGGCGAGGCGTTTGCCATCGGGCGACCAGGCGGGTTGACGTGCATCGTTGAATTCATCGGTGATGGCCGTCGCTTTGCCACCCGTCGCGGGCATTCGCCACAGCGTGCCTTGCAAATCAAAAACCAGCGTTTTGCCGTCGGGCGACAGCGCCACGGCGATGTTGGTGCCTTGCGTCAGTTTGATTTCCTGGCGTGATTGTGCGGCGGCCAGTCCGAGCGCAAGCGCGCTGAAACAGAACAAAGCGCTGATGATTGAAGGACGTAGGAACTTTGTTTGGGGTGTGTTTTTCATCATGGATTTTCTCAACCGGGAGCGGCGCAAGGTGGGAACCTGCGCGACCCCATTGGGTTTGTGGTGCGGCGAAACTTAGCCTCGTTGGCGCGGAAAGGCAATCTCGCAGCGGCCAAACGCCGCGCCATTTTTTTGGGTGCGACTGTTCTTCCCCGCTTGTGCCGCCCGCCCGTCAGTAGCAAAATCCCGCCGCCGCACTAAACAGTTGGCGCATGGGGCCGACACGAAGTCAAAACCTTCCACTGGAGATCGTCATGAAAAACTATGCATTCGCTTTCATCTTGCTGCTGACGGCAATCACCGCCTCCAACACCGTAACGGGGCAAACCCCTGCGGCAGGCGTGACGGGCCGCGTGACTGACGCCAATGGCGCGGTTGTGGCCGGCGCGACGATCAAGGTCACCAATCTGGACACCAACATCAGCCAGCAAACGGTGACGAATGAAGCCGGCGATTTCGTCTTGCCTTATCTGAACCCCGCCAGTCATGCGCTCGAAGCGCACGCCAACGGCTTTCGCGCGTATCGGCGCGACAGTTTCACGCTGGCGGTCAGCCAGGTCTTGCGCATAGACATCCGCCTGGAAGTGGGCGCGGCGACCGAGACCGTCAACGTCACCGATACGCCGACGGCGCTCAACACCGAAACCGGCACGCGCGGCGAAGTCACGACCGCCGCCGAGGTGGCCGAGTTACCCCTGGATGGGCGCAGCTTCAGCGACCTGGCCTTGCTGACGGGCGGCGTGATTCCGCGTGGCGATGGCGGCGACGGCTCGTTCGCGGTGAATGGCGGGCGCGGCGACAACACGGGCTTTTTGCTGGATGGGATGAACAACACGCAACGGCGCAACACGGGCGCGGTCATCAATCCGCCGCTTGAGAGCATTCAGGAATTCAAAATGCTGACCTCGGGTTTCTCGGCGGAATACGGGCGTTATGCGGGCGGCATGCTCACCGCCGTGACCAAGAGCGGCAGCAATCGCTTTCACGGCGCGCTCTATGAATTCATGCGCAACGATGTGTTTGACGCCAAAGGCTATTTCGACCCCGAACGCTTGAAGCTGCGCCGCAATCAATTCGGCGCGACGGTTTCGGGGCCGGTCTGGATTCCGAAAATTTACAACGGGCGCAATCGCACCTTCTTTCTGTTCGCCTGGGATTCGCTGCGGCAGGTTGACGGCAATGCTGAACGCGCGTTGACGCCGACGCCGGAAATGTTGCGCGGCGATTTTTCCAAAGTCACCGATGCCGCTGGCAAACCGCTGGTGCTGACCGACACGGTGAACAAAGTGCCGTTTGCGAATAACCAGATTCCGCTCAGCCGCATGGACCCGGTCGCGCTGAAACTGCTCAAGTATTTCCCCGCGCCCAACCTAAGTAGCGGCCCGTTCAACTTTGTCACACAAGGCAATGCGCGGTCTTCTTTCGACAGCTTCAGCGCCAAAATTGATCACACCCTGAGCGACAAAGACCGCTTGACGGCGGGCGCGTTCTGGCGCGGGCGCAGCACCTGGACGCCTGTCAACGGCAGCCGTTCGCCGCTGCCCCTTTTCGGTTCGTCGAATACGCCGAACGAAGTGCTGACCTACATTCGTTATCTGCGCACTTTCACGCCGACGATGTATCTGGAAGCGAGCGCCAATTATTCGCGCCGCGACAATCGCGAGGTCTGGCCTTACAGCGCCGACAACAGCGACTGGGCGGCGGAAACCGGCTTCAACGGCGGCACGAAAAATCCGATCGCGGCGGGGCCGCCTTACCTGGTCTTTACGGGCTACCTGCCGCTTGGCCCGGCGTATGACATTCCGAAAATCTGGGCCTTCAACAACTATCAATACGCGGGCGCGCTGACTTGGATTCGCGGCAAGCACTCGTTCAAATTCGGCGCGGACTTTTTGCGCATGCAGTATTTCTCGCGCAGTTACGGCGACACGCGCGGGCGCGTCAATTTCCTCGGACGGTTCAGCGGCAACCCCATCGCCGATTTCCTGCTAGGCTGGATTGACAGCGACCGTCGCCAATTGGACGCCACCGGCCCCTATCATCTGGTCTCGAATTACGCGGGCTATGTGCAGGATGATTGGAAGGTCAGCCGCAACCTGACGCTGAATCTCGGTGTGCGCTATGACTTGATGAAACAGCCGAAAGAGAAATACAACGCGCTGGCCGAATTCATTCCCGCGCTCGGCAAGATTGTCGTCGCGGGCACGGGCCAGTTATCCGAAGCCGATTTCAACGCGCGCATCGCGGCGGCGAACCTGACGCCCTACATCGTCAAAACCGCTGACGTGGGCTTGCCCGACACCATCGTGCGCACCGACAAGAACAATTTCGCACCGCGTTTCGGCTTTGCCTGGCGCGTCTTCGGCAATAACAAGACGGTGCTGCGCGGTGGCTACGGCATCTTTTACGGCTCGAGTTCGCTCTATCGGATGGACGAATACAACGACACCTATCCGTTCGGCGTGACCGAAACGTTCAGCCGCGTCACGACCGATCCGCGCCGTTTGACGCTGTCAAATCCGTTCCCGACCGACCGGCGCGGCTTCAGCGGCGTGACCAGCAGCTTCGGGCAGGAAAGCACTGCGCCCGTCAATCAATACACGCAATCGTGGAGCCTGGCGCTGGAACGCGAACTTGGTCGCGGCACCGTAGTCGAAGTGGCGTATGCCGGATCAAAGGGCACGCACTTGCAACGGCGCTACGATTTGAACCAAGCGGGCCGCACGCAGGCGACCAGCACCATCCGGCCCTATCCGGCCTTCAGTTCGATCAACATTATCAACGATGGCTCGAATTCGATTTACAACTCCGGCCAGTTGACGGTGCGGCGGCGGGTCTCAAAACAGCTCTTCCTGCGGGCTTCTTACACCTGGTCGAAATCCATTGACGAATCGTCCAACACGGGCGGCACGATTGCCTTCAACTTTTCCGCCGCGCAGGACTCGCGCAATTTGAAGCTCGAACGCGGGCGCTCCGATTTCGACATCGGCCACGCCTTTGCGGGCAGCTTCATTTGGTCGCCGACGTTCTCGAAACACTGGCTGGCGCGCGATTGGCAATTGGCGGGCACCAGCAATATCTACAGCGGGCAGCCCTTCACGCCGCGCGTCGCCACGGTGAATTTCGCCAACGGCGAAGCCACGCGCCCCGACCGCCTGGCTTCCGGCAAAGTAGACAATCCGACCGTAGACCGCTGGTACGACCGCAGCGCCTTTGTCGTCGTGCCGACGGGTTCCTATCGCTTCGGCAATTCAGGCCGCAACATTCTGGACGGCCCCGGCACCGTCATCATCAACACTTCGCTCTCGCGCCGCTTCCGCTTTGGCGAAAGCAAAGCTTTTCAATACCGGCTCGAAGCGTTCAACCTGCCCAACCATCCGAATTTCGGCTTGCCGGAAAATAACGTTGACGTGGCGACGGCGGGTACGATCAAGCGGGCCAAGAACAGCCGCAATTTGCAGATGAGTTTGCGGCTGGAGTTTTAAGGCCAGACTGGTGAGGTTGAGCGGCGGCGTATCAATTCAACAGGTCGGCCAGCGGCGTTCAGCGGTTCGCCCAAGCGAGTATCGCTGAACGTCACTGACTTTTTAGATCGGTTTTCACTGCGGTGGGCGGAAAACACCCGCAGCGGGACGGTACCGCGCGCGTGAGCAAGCGGAGGTTTAACGGTTCAACCAATGACGCAAAATTGATGCGCCGCTTGCTTACGCGCGCGGTACCGTTCCAGCATTACCTGGCAACCGCAAGCGCCATTACAAAAAGCCTCTGCTGACAACAGCCACAATGCCGATTGATGGTTGGCAAAAACATTATCAAGTGGTAAAACCAATTCCCAATCAATCCAGGAACGGCTTGACCTGAGTCATCTGCACGAATTTGGTCAGGCCGGTAGCGCAGACCCATTCACGAGGAAAACAAAATGACGAGCCTTGGAAAGAATCCTTTCGGCGCAGCGGCAGGCAGCTTGGCCGTGCTGTGTGCCATGCTTTTGTGCGCTGGCAGCGCGTTCGCCCAGATCAAATCGGGTGCGATCACCGGCACCGTGACTGACCCGACGGGCGCCGTCATTCCCGGCGCGACTGTCACTGTCATTAATGCCGAAACCAATGTTTCGACTACCGCTGTCACCGATGCGACAGGCAATTTCAACGTGCCTTATCTCGCGCCGGGCACGTATACGGTCAACGTCGAAAAAGCCGCGTCGGGTTTTTCGCGCGCCAGCCGCACGGGCGTCAACGTACTGACCGCGCAGACCCTGCAACTCGAAATCAGGTTACAGGCGGGCGCGACCAATGACACCGTGACCATCACGGCGGATGCGGCAACGCTGCAAACGACCAGCGCCACTGTGGGCGGCAGCGTCAACGAACGCGTCGTGCAAACGCTGCCGAACATCACGCACAACCCTTTCTCGTATGTCGCGCTGCAAGCGGGCATCACGCCGCGCGGCGCGTTTAACAATACGCAAAGCACGACCTCCTTCGGCATCGGCATTGACGGACGGCGGCAGGCTTCGGCCATCGGCATCAATGGCGGCTCGGCCTTCTCAAATGACATCGTGCTGGACGGCGTCAGCGTGCAAGGTTCGGCCTGGAACGAAGTCGCCGTGCTGCCCAATCAGGACGCGCTGCAAGAGGTCAAGACGATCACCAACAATTACTCGGCGGAGTATGGCCGCGCCCAAGGCGTCGTCATTTTCACGACCAAAGGCGGCAGCAATGATTTTCACGGCACGGGTTTCTATCGCATTCGCAACGAAGCGTTGAACGCCAATTCATTCAGCAACAACGCCCAGAACATCGGGCGTGGGCCGTTCAAGTCGCACACTTACGGCGGCACTTATGGCGGACGCATCCTGCGCGACCGGGCGTTTTTCTTCGCCAGTTACGAAGGGCTGTATTTCAACCGCAACTACGATTATTTGAAGACCGTGCCAACAGCCAAGGAACGCGCGGGCGATTTCAGCGAGACTTACATCAACGTCGGCGGCAAGCCGGTGCCGATCAAAATCTTCGATCCGTTCAACGTGACGCGCGTCGGCACGACTTCGCAATACACCCGCGCGCAGTTTCCGACCTTCACCGATGCGGCGGGCTTGGTGCATACCACGGCGCTGCCCACGACGCGCTTGAACGCGCAGGGGCTGGCGTTGCTCAAAGCCTATCCGCTGCCCAACCGCACGCCGGACGACGTGTTTAACAACAACAACTTTTTCAATCGCGGGCTGCAAACCTTCCGCAAAAACAACGTCAACTCGCGCGTGGATTGGAACTGGCGCAACCATAATTTCTATTCGACGGGCGGCCTTCAGATGGGCAACATTCAAACGCCGCGTTCGTGGGGCGGCGACAATCCCTATTACAGCCGCAACGAATTCGTCGGCAATAAGCAGCCGGACAAGAATCCGTACATCTCCATCGGCGATACCTGGTCAATCAAACCGTCGCTGGTGCTCGACGTGCGTTTCGGCGTCAATCGCATTCACAGCGACAACGAAGCCGATGCGTTCAAAGATTTCGACTTCAATCAATTCGGCATTCCCAAAGAAATTCAGGCGTTGGATTTGACGGGCGGCTCACCGCCGACCTTCCAACCCGGGCGCGTCAGCGATCTCAGCTTCAACATGTTTCTGCACAAACGCGAACGCCAGACCAATTCCGATTTCAACGCCAGCATGACCTGGACGCACGGGCGCTGGACGCACAAATTCGGCGGCACTTATCGCGTCTTGTTGTCGAATTACAATGACCTGTTTGATTCCGTCAACATCGTGACGGGCGATCAATACACGCGCGCGAACATCAATGCCGACGGTTCGACCACGGGCTTGCCCGCCACGCCCGACGCCACGTACAACGGCCTGGCGCTCGCTTCGGTGGCGCTAGGCGCGGGCTTTTTGGAAGTGCGTTCGGGCTTCACCGTGCGGCTGGCGCTGGCGCAAAAGTATCAGGCGCTTTACACGCAAAATGACTGGCGCGTGAATGACCGGCTGACCTTGAATCTGGGTCTGCGTTACGACATCCAACCGGGACCGACCGAGAGGTTTAACCACATCAGCTCGATTGACCTGAATCAGAAAAACCCCTTCGGCACGGCGGGCAAGGTCATTTTCCCCGGCGCCAATGTTGACCGGCGCAATATGTGGCCGACCGAATACACAGACTTCGGCCCGCGTTTCGGCGTGGCCTATCAACTGCGGCGTTCGCTGGTGCTGCGCGGCGGTTACGGCTTGACCTTTGTGCCGTCGAACACGGGCTACAACGACGGCCCGGGCTTTTATGGCGCGGGGCCGTTTGCGCCCGCGACCATCACGTCGAATCTGAACGCGGGCAACAACTCATCGCCGTATGGGACATCGCCAGCGGGTGTGCTCGTGGCCCCGTTTAACAGCCTTTCGATCAATACCATCGTGCAACCGACGGGCACGAACGAGAGCGATCCGGGCATTTACGGCGGCCTCGTGCGGCGCTTCCCGCAGGATTACAAGAACGGTTATGTGCAACAGTGGAACGCCATCTTTGAACAGAAGATCGGCAACAACTGGATCGTCTCGGCGGGCTACGTCGGTTCGCACGGCAGCCGTTTGCAAGTGACCTTCATCCCGATCAACAGCGCGCAACTGGTGGATCAGGCGTTGCTCAGCGATTGGCGCAACACCTACATTCAAAGCAACGGGGCGACGAATCCTTCGACGCAGCAGGTGCAGAATCCCTGGCAACCGGCGACGGGCGCGTTGATTCCGTTCGGCGCGGGCAACATCCGCAACCGCACGATTCAGCGCATCGAAACCGCCTTCCCCTATCCGCATCACGGCAACAACATTCACCTCACGGTCGGCCAGTCGGATTACCACGCCATGCAATTGCAAGTGACGCGGCAATTCTCGAGCGGCCTGCAATTCAACGCGCATTACACCTGGTCGAAGCTGCTCGAAATGAGCAACTACAACGCGCAAAGCAACAACGGCTATGCCGACAGCAACGCCAATTACTTTGCCAACATTCGCCCCGATCTGTACCGGACGAATCGCAAGCCTTCGACCAACGACCTGCCGCACCGCATCGTGGCCTCGTGGGTGTATGACATGCCCATCGGCGGCGGCAAGCTGCTGGATTTGAAAAACAAGGTGGCGAACGGCGTGCTCGGCGGCTGGCGGCTGGGCGGTTCGGCTTCGATTCAGAGCGGCCTGGTTTCGCAAATTTCCGGCGGCGCGACGAATGCGATTAACGGCCTGCCCGATTTAGTGCCGGGCGTGGACTTCGAGGTACCGAAGGCCTTGCAAAAATGGTACGACGGCAAAACCTCGGTGACGTTGCCGAGCGGGCGCGTCATCACGCCCTGCAATCGCTGCTTCCTGAAATACAACATTGACGCTTTCGCCGGGCGCGTCGCGACCACGCCCAACGGTGCGCAGGTCGCGGACTTGTTCTGGTACGGCACGTCGGCGGCGGGCTTCAGCGCCATCCGCTCGCCGCTCACCTGGAACAGCAACCTCGCATTGGAGCGGAACATCAAGTTCGGCGAACGCTACGCGCTGAACCTGTCGGCGCAGGCGACCAACGTGTTCAACCACACGCAGTTCCGTTCGAGCATCAACACCAGCACGGGCGGCACGGTGTTGCCCGCGACGATCACGGCGAATCCGACGCAGAATTTGAAGGTCGGGCAATTGCAAAGCTCCGGCACATTTGGCACCTACGGGCTGACGACGAATGACCCGCGCCAGATCGAGATGGTGCTGAAGTTCAGGTTCTAAACCTACACCTGCTTTAACCGACAGCGCCGTGAGCAAGCCGTGTGCGTGCTCGCGGCGCTGTCTTTTTTGTGCGGGAAAGCGCCGAGCTTAGATCGGTTCGCAATTGCGTTTACGGGAGCGCGTTGTGCCGGGACGATACCGCGCGCGTGAGCAAGCGGCACGTCAAGCTGACGCCCTTGGCCGAATCGCACAGGCTCCGCTTGCTCACGCGCGCGATACCGTCCCGCTGCGCGGCTTTTCCCATACACTGATGTGAAAACCGATCTAGTACATTCGGTAAAGCATCAGGTAAACGATGACGCCGGTCACTGACACGTACAACCACAGCGGCAGCGTCCAGCGCGCCAGTGCTCTGTGCCGCGCGAACTCGCCTTTTAACGCCCGCGTCAACGTCAGCAGGATCAGCGGCACGATGGCGGCGGCCAGCACCGTGTGCGTCAGCAAAATCGTCAAGTACACCAGACGCGCCGCGCCCAGCCCTTGAAACTTCGTCGAGCCGTGATGGTAGTGATAGAAGAGGTAGGAGATCAGAAACACCGTCGAGGTCAGGAAGGCCGCGCTCATACAGGCCCGATGCGCGATGATGTGTTTGCGGCGAATTTGCCAATACCCCAAAGCCAAAAACGTCGCGCTCGTGGCGTTCAAGCAAGCATTGAGCGCCGGCAGATCAGCAATCGTCATAGTTCAATTCCAGAGAAACAACATTCCGAATAAAAACAACCAGAGTGCGCCGATGAAATGCCAGTAAAGCGTCGTGGTATCCATCGTCGCGCGCCGCCGCAGCGTCGTCCAATCGCCGAAGCTGTTTTTGACGACCAGATAAACCAGCGCTAGCAACCCGCCGAAGAGATGCGCGCCGTGCGCCCCCGTAATCAAAAACGCCAGCCAGGCGCGTTTGTTGACGGTGGCAAAAAAGCCCGCCGTTGAAAGTTGCCGCAATCCCAACGCTTGCACGCTTAAAAAGAGCAGCCCCAGCACCATCGTCAGCCCCAGCCAGCGGCTGAAATCCGTTTCGCGCCGTTGCCGCAGGGCGCGCCGGGCGGCTTCGAGTGTGCCGCTGCAACCGAGCACGAGGCCGGAACTGAACCAGAACAGGCGCGGCGTCGTGAGCGGCGAATGTTGCGCATCGAGCCAGACGTAAACCACGACCAGCGTGATGAACAGCATCGTCACCCAGATGAGCGTCAGCCACATGGCAATGCGATAGCCTTCGGGTGGCGGCTGGCGTTCGCGTTCAGGCTTGCCGTCATTGCCGCCGCCATATTGCGCCAATTCACCAGCACCGCCGCCGTCACCTCCCTGCTGCAATTGGTGCTCGTCGGTCTTCGTCAGTGTTACTGCCAAACTTAAACTCCAGTGCCAGCTTGTGATTTTTGTATCCGTAGCCCGGCCACGAATGCAGTGAGACGACTGCTGGGCATGAGTAGCGCAACCTGCCGAGTGCGCTACTCATGCCTGAAGCGCCTTTTACCAGTTATACCGGATGCCGAATTGCATCTGGCGCGGGTCGGCTGCCGACGTGAAACCGAGCGGCGCGGTCGGTTTCTGATCGGCGCGTCCGCGCAGGCTGTAATCGGTCAGGGGCGTCGCGCCTGTGGTACATACGCTGGGCAGACCATTGGCGACACAGGCTCCGCCGATGGTGTTGTTGATGCCCAGAAAGTTGACGCGGTTGAAAAGATTGAAGCCTTCGACGGTCAGTTCCAGATAGCGGTTCTCTTTGGCAAAGAAACGCCGCGCCAGGCGCAGATCGAAGCTATAAAACGCTTCGCCCTTGCCCGTGTTACGGCCCGCCAGACCCGGACGGTCGCTCTGTGAACGCCCGTCGCCATTGGCGTCAATGCCGAGCAACAGGTTGAAGGGCCGCCCGCTTTGTGCCACGACAATCGGGGCCAGCAACCAATCTTTCAGGAACGGATTGTCAAAGGTGCTCAGAATCACCGCCGTCGCCACAAAGCGATGGCGTTGATCGAACGAAGACAGCGCGCGATCCAGCCGCAGGTTGAGCGGATTTTGCGCCGAGAAATCGCTGTTGAAATCGGTCACCTCGTCAATCGCTTTGGACAAGGTGTAATGCGCGTTGAGGCTGAAGTTTTTGGCGAAGCGCTTTTGAATTTGCGCCGTGAAGCCGTGATAAAAACTATCAGCCGTCGTGTCATACACATTATCCTGGAAGCGCAGCGGGTTGCGGAAATCACTGGTCAACCCCGCCGCCGTTTGCGCCGCCGTCGGGAAGCGAATAAAGGACGGGCCGCCGAGCGGATTGAGCGGATTGACCGGGCCAGTTTGCTTGAATTGGTTGATGTCGCGGTTGCGGGCGACGTGCAAACCGCGCGTGTACAGGTAACTCAATTCCAGCGAGAAACCCGCGCCCAGATCGCGCTGTGCGCCCAGGCTGGCTTGATAGGTCGTTGGGTTGCGGTAATTCGGCCCCTGGCGGAAGCGTACTTCCAGCGGTTTGCCCGGCCCCGGCGACAGACTGATCGGCGCGGCGGTGATGTCAGCGAGCGCAATGGTGCGTGTTCCAATGATGCCGCGCGCCAGCAGCGTCTGGTACACGGTGAACGAAGTCGGCAAGCCCAACGCATTTGAGGTGGCCGTCGCCAGCACGATGTTGATGTTGCCGGGGTCGCCCATGCCGCTCAACTCAGTGGTCACGTTGGCCACCGCGTTGTTGAGGAAGCCTACGAAAATGCCCGCGCCGCCGCGAATCACCGTTTTGCCGTCGCCTTTTGGATCCCAGGAGAAACTGGCGCGCGGTTGCCAGTCGCGTTTGTAGGTCGGCACGAAAAACGGTTCATCGTGAACGTCATAACGCAGCCCATAATTGAGCGTGAAATTGTTGCGCACCTTCCAGGCGTCCTGCGCATAGACGGCGTAGCGGTTCGTCCAACTGTTCGCCCCCGCATCGCCGAAGCCCTGCTGATACACAATCGGCAGGTTCAGGTTATACGACTGCAAGGCATTGATCGGCGCGCCCAACGCGGGCAGCAGGCTCGGTTGATTGGCCGTCAGATACGCGCCAATGGCCGTCGCCACGGCTGGGCCAAGCGCCGGGTTCAAGGCGATGATGTTTGAGAGCGGGATCGCCGCGCCGAAATTGAAGCGCCCGCCAAAGAAGGTTTCGCTGTTCGTCGTGATGCGGTGGAAGAACGCCGAGCCGCCCAATTTCCAGGTATGGTTGCCGGCAATCTTGGTGAAGTTGTCGTAAACGTCGTAATGCCGTTCGATGGTTTCGGAGGGCAGGAAAATGTCGCGCCCGAAGAAGCCGAAGCCTTCGATGTTGATTTCCGGCCCAAACGGATCGTTGGTGAAAAAGCCCGTGCGCGTGTAGCTGTATTGCGCTTTCAATTCGTTCAACGCCGTTGCATTGAATTGATAGTTGTGCGACGCGACTACGCCGCCATTGAAGCCGTCTATCTTGCGCCCGCGCGAGACCGCCGTCAGCGCGCCCGCCGCCTGATTTTCAAACTTGCCTTTGGTGACGTTGAAGCGCAGATAGCCCGTGCTCTTGTCGCTGAAATTGTGATCGAGGCGTGTCGAGAATTGCGTCTGCGATTCATCGAAGGGGAATTGGCCGCTGGCGCTGTTGAACAGTTGCAAGGTACGCGGATAGGCCGCTGCCGTCGTCGTCAACGCCGCGCGCAAGCCCGCCGCCACGGGCGCGAATTGCGCTACACCGCCCAAATAGTTGAACAAGGCCGTTTGCGAGGCCGTTGGTTGGAAGATCGTCGGATCGCTCGCCAGATTGACGAAGGAGGTGCGCGTTTGGCTGAAGCGTTCGACGGCGGCAAAGAAAAAGGTCTTGTCTTTATTGACCGGGCCGCCGATGGAGCCGCCGTATTGTTGGCGATTAAACGGCGACTTGCCGTTCGGATTGAAATCGAAAGCGTTGCGCGCATCGAACGTCTTGCTGCGGAACAGGCCGAAGACGCTGCCGAACAATTCGTTGCGGCCCGATTTCGAGACGATGTTGACGACGCCGCCCGACGCGCCGCCGAATTCGGCGCTAAAGCTGTTGCGCACGACCTGAAATTCTTGCACGCCTTCCTGGCTGATGGTGGCTTGCACGCCGCCCGATGAACCGAGCGTTTCAGCCCCGTCCACCTGCACCATATTGCCGCGCCCGTTGTTGCCACCGAACGACAGACCCGATTGCGGCGTTTGCGCGACGCGGAAATCTGAAGAGTCGGCGATGTTGTCGGCATCCACCACGCCGGGCGTCAGCAAGGCGTAATCCAAAAAGTTGCGGCGGTTGATCGGCAGGTTATTGATCTGGCGCGCTTCGACGGTGTTGGACTGTTCGGAGCGCTGGGTTTCGACGACCTCGGCACCCGCGACCACATCAATTTTGACTTCGACGCCGCCGGTGGTGAGTTTGATGGGCACGCTGGCTTGCTGGCCGACGGTCAATTCAACTTTGGTGATGCCGGTGGCGAAACCGGAGGCTTCGACTTTCAATTCATAGAGGCTCGGCAGCAAGCCGATGAACTGGTAATGGCCCTCGCCGTCGCTATTCGCGGTGCGGATGGTGCCTTTGCTTAAATCGGTGAGCGTGATTTTGGCATTGGGAATGGCGGCTTCGGTGCTGTCAGTCACTTGACCGCGCAACTCCGCCAGTGAACCGGAGGCTTGCGCCCAAACCGGCATGGAACCGGCTAGGCACGTCAGCCCTAGCAACATCATCAGTCTTAGTTGGTGTCTCATTGCGGATTTCTCCTTCGTTGGATCGTTCATTTTAGGTGCTTCGTTAAGCGGTGCAGGCTGGCATCTTATCGGTAGTGAATTGTTAGAAGCAACCGGTAAGGCAGTGGGCGGACTTGCGATAAGTTTTTTGGCTTGTCATTACCATAAACTTTTGCTTCCTGTAAAAAATCCGGTGATGACAATGTAGGGGCAGACCTGGGTGTTGCCCCGGTGGCAGCAGACGGCATCGCAGGCCGCAAAAGCGACCGGGGCAGACACTCAGGTCTGCCCCTACATTGTCACCGAAAAATTTACCGGAAGAACTTTTGCGTTTAGCGATTCCTGCCTTTTGCCTGAAAGGTCCCAGGTTTGATTTGATTGCTGTGTGGTGGGGCGACAACACGTCACCGCTGCTGGCGCGTGTAACGTAAAGGTACGCGCTGACGCTGACGCCTTGCCCGCTGCAAAATGAACGCTAAGGGCGCTCTACCCTCGGCACAAAACACGGCATCGAGTCTTCCCAAAGACTGTCCGTAAGTTGCCGTTTCTCTGTCCCGTCAGCCTTCATCATGAAAATCGCGCCATAGGGCTGAAAGGTATTGTCATAGTACGCGGCTTCTTCCTTGAAGCCCGCTTGCCCGCTATTCCACAGCACAGATTTGCCATCGTCGCTCCAGACCGCGTGCGCGTCATTGGCGGGCGAGGTGGTCAGCCGGCGCAATTCGGAGCCGTCAGGCCGGATGGTGAAGATGTCGAAATTCCCGTCATCGAGTTTGCGCGTGAACACGATGCGCTCGCCGGTAGGTGACCAGTACGGCACATTGTCGTATGCGGTGGTCAGCACCCGCACCGAGCGGTCGGCCAGATTCAGAATGCGCAAGCCCATTTCCTTCGCGCCCCACACCCGGTAAACAATTTGTTTGCCATCCGGCGCATAGCTGGGAAACCCGGCGTTCGGCTCTCCCGCAGTGAGGTCTTGCACGTCGGTGCCATCCCGGCGCACCAGCATTAGCTTCGCGGGTTTCTGATTGCGCTCCTGCAAAAATCCGCCGAAGCCAAACACAATCGTCTGTCCGTCCGGTGACCAGCTTGGCGCAAAGGCCGATCCACCCTGCGCCGGAAAGGGCCGAAACTTGTTGCTGCCGTCCGCCTCCATAATCGCAATCGAGGAATCCACGTTTTTATCCGTCACGACCAATTTGCCGTCCTTGCTGAAACTGGGGAACACGTCGGTGTAGCGGTATTCGTAATTGGCGTCCCAACTGTAAAGCAGCTTATTTTGCGGTCGGGGTTTGAAACTCACTTGCTCATAAATCACGGTCTTGCCATCGGGCGACCAGGCTGGCGCGCGCAGTTTTCGTTTGACCGCCGCACTGCCGCCTGTGTAACTGAGTCCTTCATTCGGCCCGGCTTTGATCAGATAGCCAATCGTTTCAGCAGTCAGAAACTGAGGCGCGACTTTCAAGCCCGGCCCACTTGTACGCTCGACCCGTTCGCCCGTCGCAACGTTGACTGAAATAATCTGTGAAGTCGTTGCGTTGACCAGGCCCGGCCAGTGCGCCTTCCAGGTCTCTTCGACCGGGAGTTCATAAAACACAAGCTGCTTGCCATCGGGCGACCATTTCGGCGCGCCCGCACTGAGGCCGGGTTGTGTGATGCGGCGCAGCCCTTTGCCGTCGGGCTGAACAAGGTAAATGCTCAACTCCTGAACATGCTCCCAGCCGCTGCCGTTGCTGTGCCCTTTCCATTCGGTATTGCGGTCAGAGGAAAACGCGAGCCATTTGCCGTCGGGCGACCACGACGGGCGGAAAAATCCATTCGGCTTGGCCGGGTCGCCTTGTATGCCCGTTTGCCCAGTCAGATTGCGCAGCCGCCGCGTCTTGAGATCGAGAATCCAGATGTTGGCTTTGTAATTGCCACGGCTGGAAACAAAGGCGAGTTGCGTCCCGTCTGGCGACAACGTTCCCTGATCGTCCACCGCCGGACTGTCGGTCAACCGCTCCAGTCCCGTACCGTCTGGGTGAACGCGGTAAAGGTCAGCCTGCCCGTCACCGTTGCGTTCGGAAGTAAACACAATCCACTTGCCATCCGGCGCATATGAAGCGTGATAATCGAAGCCGGAACTCGCCAAGAGTTTGCGTTCATTCGTCCCGTCCGCATTGGCGACATAAAGCTCGGATGCCGCAGGGCCGATGCGATTCATCAGCATGACGCCCTTTTCATTGGCGGCGCTTTCTTTTTCGCTGGGCAGGAACTTGTGGTGTCGCCAGCGTGTGGCTTCGACGAATCCCGTGAAGCCCGCCAGTACGAATAAAAACAGCATTCCGATGATAAGGTTTCTGATCTTCATGAATTTCTCTTTCCCCTAGCGATGCTCATCGCGTTCCTTGCGCCGTGCGGCTTCGCTTTGCGCTTCGGCCAGCTTGCGCAGTTCGTCTTTGCTCAGCACGCCGTCTTGATTGGCGTCGCCGCGCGCGAACAATCCCTGCATGCGTTCGGACACTTCGTCCTTGCTGAGTTGGCCGTCGCCGTTGCGGTCGAATTCGAGCAACTCTTTGACGATCTCATCCGGCGTAGGGCCGCTGGGGCCCGGTTTTCTGAAGACCCTGAAGGCAATGAAGGCAACGATACAAACGACGCCGAGCGCCGCGAGCAGGCCTAAGACATAGCGCTTTTTCATGTTCGTCACTCGTCTGCTTACCCGGCTTATTTGAAATTGACGGTCACGGGATTCGCGGTTTTGCCGTCCACGCGCACCGCCACGTCTACGTTGCCGCGTCCGGCGAGCGCGCGCGGCAGGCGCAGGTTCGCTTGATCTACGCCAATCAAATCGCCCTGCGCGCCGGCAAAGAGCACCTCGGCGTTTGTGCCGCCAATCGTCGCGGCGACTGCCGCCGGCGCGCTGCGCTGGCGAAAGCCTGTGCCAAAGGCGACGAGAAAGACCTGATCAGTCGCCGCGCCCAAATCAATCGGCACGGCTTCGTAGCGATTCGTGGTCGTATCAAAACGCGCGACCGTTTCGTAGCTTTGCGCGCCATCGGCTTTGACGCGCAAGATCGTCGCGGCAGGCAGGCCGCGTCCGCTGGCATCCGCGGTGAACAAGCCCGGCGCAACCGGCGCGATTTGCAGCAAGCCCGCCGCAACCACGTTACCGTTTTGTTTGATCGTGACGGAGCCTTCGCCAATGGCCGCGCCCGCCGGAACTTGATAGTTGATTTGTCCGGGCGAAACGAAAAAGAGCGGCGCGAGGCGTTCGACGCCCACTACGTCTTTGACCGCGACCGTGACGCCGCCGAGCGTATCGGGCAAGGGCAACGCATTCGCCGCCAACGTCGCGGTTGAGAGATTTGCGCCAAAGCCCGCCACGATGGATTCCGCCGCGACCGTCCCCAGCGCATAACTCGCGGCAGAGACGCTCGCCACAGCGGGCGCGCTGTTCGTCACCGTGCCGAAGACGGTGAACTTGAAGGCGGGCGTGACGCTGACGCCCGCCGCACCCGCAGAGTTAGCTTCCTGAATGTACCAGCGTCCATAAAGCGTCGCACCCAGCAAGGCGGGATTGTTCGGAATCGCCAAACCGATTGAGCCGAAACCATTGTTCGCGCCCGTGCCCTCCAGCAACAACGAAGCGCGCGCGAACGATGCCGAGGCGGGAATCTCAGCCTGCGCGCCGGGGTCGGCGCGATCAATCACGAGCGTGGCCGTGGCGCCGCCGGTCGCGTTGTAAACGCCCACCGTAAAATGCGGATTGCCCAACACGGGCGGTTCGACGGCGACGGCTTGCGGAATTCGTCCGTTGGTGGCGGCCAGTCCCGCGCCGGTGATTTGCGGCACGCGCATGGATTCGGCGTAAAGCAGCGGACGATCAAAGGGCGGCAGTTCCGCTGCGACGCGCGGGTCAGTGAGCGGGTGTTTGAGAAAGGCGACGAGATCGGCCTTTTGCTGCGCGGTCAGATTCCGGGGGCGAATCTCGTTGCGGTTGGTGTTCGGGCCGGGAAAGTCGCCGCCGCGATTGTAAAACTCGACGACTTCTTCCAGCGTGTTGAAGCGTCCGTTGTGCATGTAAGGCGCGCGCAATTCGACGTTGCGCAAACTCACGGCGCGAAAGCGCCCCAGATCGTTCTGGTTATTCGTCACCGCGAAACGCCCGGTGTCTTCCGCCGACGGGCGCACGCCGGTGTTCTGCAATTGATCGGTACCGAACAGCGGCGCGGCGTGACAATCGTTGCAGTCGTTGGCATTGAATACCTGCCGGCCACGCGCTTCCTGCGCCGTCAAGTCGCCGACATCCACCGGCGCGCGGTCGGAATTGAGCGTGCGCTCATAACTGGCGACGGCCATGGCGATGCGCACGGGCGTCACCTCAGAGGTGCCAAAAGACTCGTTGAACAATTCAGGATAACTGCGTTCGCCGATCCACGCGGTGAGCGCGGCAGGGATGGATGGCGCGAGTGCGAGCGGTTTGACGGCGGCTATACGCGAGGCCACGTCGCTCCAGTTGCGGGCGGTGTGCGCCATCTCTACGTCACTGACGGGCGGCCCTAGTACTTGGCTTTCGAGCGCGGCTCCGGCGGCCAGGAAGATGTTACTCGACAGCGGGTCGCGGAACACCTGCGATGCGCGGCCTTCCCAAAACAAAGCATTGGGATACGCGGCATTGACGAACGACATGCCGCGGCGTCCCGTCACTTGTTCGCGCAAGCCATAAACCGGCGACCAGGCATAGTTGCCGCTTGCCTGCGAAAGCGGCACGCCCGGCGAACCTTGAATGTCATCGGCTGTGCCAAACACCTTATCCGCGCCCGGCTGCGTCGCGCGTGTGTTGTTGAGGGAACGCAGATCGGCTCCGCCATTGAGCGCGTGATGGCAGGTGCCGCAAGCCACCGTGCGCGTCGAAGAAAGTTGCTCATCCCAAAACAACACCTTGCCCAGCGCGGCTTTCGTCGCCGTCACAGGATTGCCCGCCGGAGCCGTGGGCGGATTCAACCCGGTCGTCGTGCCGTTCGCGCGCGTGCCGGTGTCTGACACGCTCAAGCCGCTCGCGCCCTGCGCATTCTCGGCGCGCACCCAATAAAAATAGCTTTGCCCCGCCGCCGCCGCCGTATCGAAAAACAACGCCTCGACCGTCGTGCCGAGGCTCGCAGCCGTCGCCGCATCGTTCGTGGTATTGCGCAAGACCTGATAGCGCGTCGCATTGCGCATCGTGTCCCAACGAAGGCCGACCTTGTTGTTGTAGGCATTGTCGGAAGCCTCTACGCCAGTGGGTGCGGCGGGGCTGCCGCCTTGGCCGTGAACGGCGGCGAGCGGCCACAACGCCCAGGCGCAGCCACACGCGAGCAAAAACAGCGTGAGTGTCAGTTTGATTTTTTGCATAGTGAACCTCGTTCCAAGCGGTTGCGAAAAAGATGTAAGGGCGCTTCGCGGAAACAGCGCTTAGCCTCGGCCTTTTGCGCAGTCATCCAAGCAAGCGAGACCCGGACGAAGGAGTGGATGTCCAAGCAATAAGCTGCAACCGTCAGGCCAAAATCCCGGCTTGTCGAAATTGCCGAATTCACCGGGGAAATCAGGAATTCTTGCGCCACAGCGCCTGCACATCGTGGCGAAAACCGACAGTGCAGCGCGTATGTCAAGCCCGACCTGTGGCGAAAATGCGCCAGCGTGAAAGTAACAGTACCAGACCCAGCGCCAATGCCGACAGCATCAGCCAACGCCTCGCCAACGACGAAGCGGCAGGCGTGACGCGATAATCCAGCCGCAACCCTCGTTGCAACACATCGCGCTGTTGCCCGGTGATGGCGATTTCGCGCGCCGCCGGAACCAGCGCATTCACCAGGTAGCCGCTGAATTCAGGCACGTGGTCGTTGCGAAAATTCAGTCGCTGATTACCCGTGCTGCTCAACGCCGTCGCCGCCGTGAATGTCAGCCGCAGCGTGCCCAGCCCTTCGTTCATGGTGGCGCGTGTGGGGAATTGCGCTTCGGCCAGCGTCAGTGGTACGTGCTGTTCATTGATGCTCAGTGAGAGGTCTTGCAAGACACGTTGCGCGTAAGCCTGCTCTTCCGCCGCTGAAATTTGCCCATCGCCATCAGCATCCATCAACACGAAGACGCGCTCGGCCACCTGCGCGCCGGGGATCAAACGCAATTCGATACGCACGCCGTCGGGTGCCAGCGCGATTTGCGCGACTTGCAGATACTGATCGAGCACGTGCGCCGACACTGTTAAGTGCCAGGCGCAGGTGCATAACAAACACAGCGCCAATCGTTTCATCGCTTCACCTTCATCGTTTGACCAGGCGGGCGCCGTAATCGTTCGTCGGGTCGCGGTAAATCGTATGGATGTGTTCGGTGTCGCCTCTTTGCGGCGAGAATTCAATCAGCAACGTCGGCCCTTGAATACGGAAGTACGCGCCGCTGCCCGGCGTCGTTGGCCCGCTCCACGCAAACCAGGTGTCATTCAGGTTGGCTTTGATTTCAGCCATCTTCGCCGCCGCCGCTTCGTCGTTCAGAATGCCGACCCATTCATGCGCAATGTCCAACAGCTTCTCTTTTTGCGCGGCATTCAGCGCTGAACCCTTGATGCCTTCGGGTTGAATCGTCTTGCCGTCTTCGCCCGGCCCCAACACCATATCGCCCATCTGATAGGGCAGAATTGCCTGCTTTTGCTGCGCGGCGTCGAGCGCGTTGATGAGCGCGAAACCTTTGTCGTATTCGCGGCCCAGCGGTCGCACCGTCTCGCCATTCAACTTGTAAGTCGCGGGTTGCGCACAAGGCAGACTGGGCGTGAGCACATTGCTTTTGCCGACGACCGTCACATTGATCGCCAGATGATGGCCGCCGAACTGAATCATCCAGGGGTCAGTCAACGAAGGCGCGCCGAGCAACGCCAGATAGTATTCATCGTGGCTGAACATCAATCCTCCACCTCCTGGGCCGCCTGGCCCGCGCCCACCCGGTCTGCCACCTTGCGGTGGGCCGCCACCCGGAGGCGGGCCGTCGCCGGGTCTGCCACCACCCGGCGGGCCGCCGCCTGGAGGGCCGCCAACCGGGCCGCCGCGCGGCCCCATCCCGGAAGTCTTCAGGGCTTCATCACCTTCCATAATGTCTTTCACTTTTTGTAGCCCCGGTTTGCTCAGGGCGACAGCCAGCAACTTCATCACGGCTTCGCGTTGCACGGGCGTAAGATCACCCAGGCGCAAGCCGTTGCGTTGAAAAATCCCGCTCGGAAAATTCGACCATTTGGATTTCTGGTCGCTGTTAAAAGCGAAGTTGACTTTGGCGCGTCCGGCATCATCGAGCGTCGCCAGCAAGGCTTTGGCCGCCGCGACGGTCTTGCCGGTCGTGTCGCTGGCCTTCGCCGGTTCGACGCGCAACGGCGGGGCGGGCGACGTCGGGATTTTTTGCGTCCGCTGTTGCGCTGCCCGCAACACCCAACCCGCGAAAAGCAATGCGCACAAACACAACCCTGTCACAACAATTTTTCGTTTCATCGAAAGCTCCTTCTTGAAAATGGTTTTTCTGGCGACCGTCTTTCTCAGTACTGTGGACATTTTGAGAGGATCACACTCATGTCAGAACACTTTTGCCTACGAAAGCACAATCGGTATGCGGATGACGCGCGTGACGCGGATTTTCGCGGATTTTTTTTCAGCATGGATCCGCGTTGATCCACTGCCTCCGCGTCATCCGCGTACCTCTGCGCACTTACTTTGAAATAGCTTCTCCCTAAAGCCTATTTTCTCCCACAAGAAACATACACAACATTGCTGTTTGCAGTTCGTTTATTTTTTATGGGTGGCTGGCGAATGATGTTTGCCAGGTCAACGTTGCGGCTGCTGTGTTAGCACGCCGCACCAAATTAATCGAGTTTCGGCGCTCCGTATCAATATGGCGGGGTGCCGGGGTGACAGGCAAGCCGGTGTGAGTTTGTCGCTATCGTCCAATACGTGGTTCTTCAAGCCCGCGCTAACGGCCCCGTATTCGTGCCAGCAACGCCAGCGCTATTGCCTTCCGGCACGGTTTTTCGCTACATGGCACCGGCATTTACGCTGCATCCAGCGGCGCAACAATGAAGTGAAGAGTGTGCGTAATTCAGCAGGCCGCGAATCTGGCTCCGTAGGATCCCAATGTTTATAGAACCCACGTGGTTATTGCTCCCAAGCTCCGTAGGAGCGACATCTGATACATGCCGCTCCTACGGAGCTTGGGAGTAGCGGCTCAACGAAGCTATAAACATGCCGCGCCGCTGGCGCTAAAACCGTTGAAAACACAGGCCGTGAATTACGCACAGGCTTCAATGAAGTAACCCGCGCTGAATCAAAGCCCAACAAGCAAAGCGTTCCACTATGAAACATCTCTTTCGATTGGCAATCGTGGCATCGTTCTTGGCGCTGCCGGTTTCTTTGCCGGCGCAGACCGCCGCCCAGACGACCAAGCTCAACGTCCTGTTTCTATTCGCCGATGATATGCGCGCCGACACCATCGCCGCCTGGGGCAATCCGCACATCAAAACGCCGAACCTCGATGCCTTGGTGCGGCGCGGCTTCAGCTTGCGCGGCAATTATGTCTTCGGCGGCAACAACGGCGCGGTCTGTGTGCCCAGCCGGGCGATGCTGATGAGCGGCAAGACGTGGTTTCAGATTGATGCCCCGACGCTGAATGGTGTGCGCCTGCTGCCGGAACTCTTGGGCGAAAACGGCTATGTCACCTTTGGCACGGGCAAGTGGCACAATGGGCAGCCGTCGTGGCTGCGCGCCTTTCAGCGCGGCAAGACCATTATGTTTGGCGGCATGTCCGATCACACCAAGGTGCCGGTGCGCGATCTTGGCCCCGACGGCAAGCTGACGGCGGAGCGCGTGGGGGCGAAATTTTCGAGCGAACTCTTCGCCGATTCCGCCATTGAGTTTTTGCAAAACCATGACGGCAAAAAGCCCTTCTTTGCCTATGTCGCCTTCACCGCGCCGCACGATCCGCGCCAGCCGCCGCTCAGTTACCGCGAGTTGTACTATCGCAGCCTGCCGCCGTTGCCGCCGAATTTTTTGCCGCAATTACCTTTCGACAACGGGATGGTGAAAGACCTGCGCGATGAAAATCTGGCCGCGTGGCCGCGCACCGAAAAGGTGATTCGCGCTCAACTGGCCGAGTATTACGGGTTGATCACGCACATGGACGAACAGATCGGGCGCATTCTGGACGCGCTGCAAAAATCCGGGCAGGCCGAGAACACGCTCATCCTCTTTGCCGCCGATAACGGCCTGGCGCTGGGCAGCCACGGTTTGCTGGGCAAACAGAATGTCTTTGAGCACAGCATGCGCACGCCGCTGATTATCGCGGGCCCTGGCCTTCCCAAAGGCAAAACGACGCGGGCCTTCACCTATCTGTTCGACATTTTCCCGACGCTGTGCGACGTGCTGGGCGTCGCAGCGCCAACGGATTTGGCGGGCGAAAGTTTGCGCCCGTTGTGGGAAGGTAAAAAGCCGCGCGTGCGAGACTCAGTGTTCCTGCCGTTTCTCGACATTCAACGCGCGGTGCGGGACGAACGTTGGAAGCTGATTGCGTATCCGAAAATCGGCCATCTGCAACTCTTCGATCTGCAAACCGATCCGCATGAAACCAGGAACCTGATTGAGCGCCCGGAAAATGCCCCGCACGTCGCACGCTTGCGGGCTTTGATGAAACAGTGGCAGACGCGCGTCGGCGATATGCTGGCTGTGCCAGCGGAAAACAAACCGCCTGCCAAAATTGACCTGACCGGGCAGCCGCGCCAGCCCGATCAATGGCAACCGGATTGGATCGTGAAAAAGTATTTCGGCGCGGAGCAATGAGGCTGAGGCAAGCCAGGGGCAAACTTGGTAGACGGGCCTGACACACAGGTTCGCCCTTGCACTTTGAAAGGCTACTTTGTTCCCGTGCCTACCTGCGCCCAGGTCTTGGTCACCACGGGTTTGATGATCGCCGCGAATTCCTCGTAGGCGGGTTCCAGAAAATGCAGCTTGTCGGGTTGGTACAGTTCCAGGCGCGGCTTGCCGTCTTTGAACAGCACCGGATTGACGTCAATGAACCCCAGGCGTTTGTCGCTCTCGCAATACGCTTTGATCAGCGTGTTGGCCGCGTCCACCACGGGCCACTTGTCTTCTTTTTGCGGGGCGCGGTTGATCGAAACGAACAGGATGCGCGTTTGCGGCAAGCGCACACGCACGCGCGTGACGAATTGCCGGAAGCGGTCAGCGATGGCCTGGGCTTTGTGATTGGCGTTGATGTCGTTGCTGCCGCAGTAATAGACAATCACTTTCGGCTCGTAAGGCAAAACGACCTTGTCCATGTGGTACAGAATGTCGGACGTTTGCGAACCGCCGAAGGCGCGATTGAAGACCGGCAACGGCGCCATGTGTTCTTGCAGTTTGGCCCATTGGCGAAAGATGCTGCTGCCGATGAACAGGATCGCGCCTTTGGGCGGCGGGTTGGTTTTGTCGGCCGCGAGAAAGGCGTTGATCGCCTCGTCAAAGCGCTCGCGCGCCGCATTGGCCGCCGCATCTTGCGCGTGCGTGGGAGGAAGCAGAGTGAAGAGGAACAACAGAATGAACCAGCGTCGTGTGATGTTCATAACGTAACCTCAGTTGGAGAAAAGTGACTTTGTTGGGATTGATCAGCCACCACTATTGGCGCAAACAATACTCGCCCACAGCCATTCCGTCGAGGGCGCGCGCCTGCGAAGGATGCGGCCCCGGCGGCTCGTTGGGACGGTACCGCGCGCGTGAGCAAGCGGCGCGTCAACCTTACACCCTTCGCTGAACCGCCCAAGCTCGGCTTGCTCACGCGCGCGGTACCGTCCCGCACCGGCCTTACACCTGCTCCAGCTTCCACGGCTGGCGATAGGGCCGCGCCAGCATTCCATTCGCTTCTTTATCGCCGACGAATTGCTCTGTGGCGGCGTCCCATTGCAACGAACGCCCCAGCCGCGTGGCGATATTGCCCAGGTGGCACAGCGTCGCGGTGCGGTGTCCTTCTTCGACATCGGCTACGGGCCGCTGGCGGCTTTTGACGCAATCCAGGAAGTTGCGCACGTGCAGGTTCGTGGCGTCCTTCACCACCGCTTTGACATCCTTTGCGGGCACTTCCGGCTGTTCGTGCTTGCGCCAGGTTTCGGGCAGGATTTGATAGCCGTTGCGCATGATGCTCAGGCTGGCCTTGGTGCCGTGAAAGACCAGGTATTCGTCGCGTAAGCGGTTGACCTCGCGCCCCGACCACGAAACCACGGCGGTCGGGAAGTTGTACAACACCTCTTGCACATCGGGTGTCTGGCCGCCGTCTTTGATTTCATACCGCCCGCCAAAGGCCGTCACTGCCGTCGGCCCTTCGGCGCCGAGCACCCAGCGCGCGATGTCCAGATTGTGCGCGCCCCAGTTGGTCATTTGCCCGCCGCTGTAATCCCAGAACCAGCGGAAATGATAGTGACAACGAAACGGGTCGTAGGCGGCGTAGGGCGCAGGCCCCAGCCACATATCCCAGTTCAGCGTCTTCGGACATTCTTTGCTCGGCCCCAGGATTTCTTCAGGCTTGAAGCCGGGCATGGCGTTGCGCGTGTACCCGGCGCTGATCTTGTGCACCGCGCCGATGCCGCCTTCTTTGATCAGTTTGACGGCCTCCTGGTAATGCGGCCAGGAGCGTTGTTGCGTGCCGGTCTGCACGACGCGGTTGTATTTGCGCGCCGCCTCGACCATCTTGCGGCCTTCGTAAACGGTCAGCGAGAGCGGCTTTTCGCAATAGACATCCTTGCCCGCCGCACAGGCCAAGATCGTCGGCAGCGCGTGCCAATGATCGGGCGTGCCCACGAGCACGGCGTCCACGTCTTTCATTTCCAGCACCCGGCGAAAATCTTCGTGCTGTTTGGGTTGGTTGTTTGCCGCTTTGGCCGCGCGTTCCAGGTAAGGCTGAAACACATCGCACACCGCCACGGCATTGATGTCGGGCTGTTTCAGGAATTGATTAAAGACGGATGTCGCGCGGTCGCCGCAACCGATCACGCCCAGGTTGACGCGATCATTCGCCCCGCGCACGCGCATGGCGCTCAAGGCCGTGCCCGCGCTGGCCGCGAGCGTCGTTTTGGTAAAAGCTCTTCTGCTCAACTGTCTCATTGCTTGATTTCCTTGAAAGAAAGGGTTGTAAAGTGCGCCCAGCAAGGTAGCGCGTTTTGTTTGTTTGGAAAACTTGTAGACGCCAAGCAGCACCGTCAAGTCACCTAAAAACTGCCGCTGGTGTAGCGCAACCCGCCGAGGTTGCGCGGCTTTCGCAGTTATAGGCTTCAAGAAAAAGAATTGCCGCAGCAAGCTCCAACGGAGCGTCAGCCAACAGCCCAGGGTGAAACCCTGGGCTGTTGGCTAGTCGTCCCTTTGGGACTATTCGGAAATTCTTTTTCTTAAAAACTATACAAGCATGGTTCCAGCATTCGACTGCCGTTAGCCGCGCAACCTCGGCAGCATTCATTTCTACACAAGTCTACCGGCTCCGAGAAAAGCCCTGAAAGGGCGTAATTCAATAGCCGTGGGCAACGCCCACGGAACGGTTCGGGAAGAATTTTCGGCCCTGCCGGGGCCGCATTCGACGTCGAGTCC